>CALMND010000509.1 GCA_937868565.1 uncultured Bacteroidota bacterium
CCCAACCACTATTTTTTTGGAATCTTCCTCTAAGTTGTAAAGCAGAGACTATTGTTCCTAACGGTATTCTTATTGCCAAACCAACTGCAAATTTTGTTTTTGATAATGGACAAGGCTGCGCGCCTTTGTCGGTAACTTATACGAGCACGAGCCAGACCCATGTATTATTTCCTGTTACAAGTTATACCTGGTATAACGGGGCCACTGGGGTTAATTCACAATCTGTTACCGGAAACGGACCCAGCATTCCTAATTTTGCTTTTACGTATACTGCTCCGGGCGTGTACAGCCCATCGTTGGCCATTACAACCGCGAGCGGCTGTTCCAGTACTTCTTATGTAGGAACTATTACGGTAGTTAATCCTCCTACGTTTAGCGTTGTGTTGCCGGCAAATTTATCCATTTGTGCAGGTGCTCCCTTTACGCCAACGTTGCTTTCAACAGGTGTTTCACAAATAGATAATTGGCACATTGAAAGTGACAATGGATTTTTTTCGGATTGTGTGAGTTCGCAAACACCAACCTGGAGTTTTTCTAACCCCGGAGTGCATGGTTTTACCATTACAGCTCGTCAAAGTGGCTGCCTGTCAAGTTCAGTGCTCCCACAAACCATAAATATAAAGGGACCGATTGTTAAGTTAAGATATGAAACGAATTGTACGAATAAAAAAGATGTCATGTTTCAGTACACGCTGAAAGATGTTTTAACAGCCAGCCTTAATTTTGGAGATGGAAATGCGATTAATTTAACAGGTTTGGCTAATGGCACGGTGGTGAACCTTGCCCCGAATACTTATTCCAGCAGGGGAAATTACACGGCCACACTTACCGGTCTAAATGGCGCAAATGGTTGTCCGGCTTTTTCGCACACGCAGCTGGTTACGGTGAGACAAATAAGTCTGGACTTCGTTTTAACACCGACAGTGGTTTGTAAAGATGTTGGCCTTTCACAAGCTCTGGTTACCTCTTCGGTTGATGTTCTTTTTGGTTGCAACAGTGGATTTAATTGGGTTTATGATAATTTGCTTCTCGACCAAAACAATTCCGCTTTGCAAATACCATCCATTACTTTCTCGGCCTCGGGAATTCATACGCTAAAATTATCGGTAAAAGACGAAAATAACTGCACCGAGGAAATAACTAAAAACTTTAGAGTTAGTAAACCAACAGCCTCGTTTAATTTTAATCATAATCCCATTTGTGTATCTGATTTTCCGGCTCAATTGCTAAATACTACTTCTCAAACTCTTGATGTAATAAGTAATTATTCAGTTATTTTATACAACGTTAATCCAAACGCCCCGGGGAATACCACTCTTATGTCAATTAATAACCCCAGTTACTCGCCAACATTTACGCTTGATTTAGGTGCCTTACAATCTAAAACTTTTCCGGTTACGCTGCGTGTGCAAGACGCTTATGGTTGTAAGGACAGTCTTAGAAAAACACTAGTAGTAAATAATCCTAGGCCAAGTTTGGCCCCTATTTTTAATCTATGTTATGGACAGGGTACACAATTTGGTATTGCAACCGTTCCGAGTTATACCAACATTTCTATCAATTTTGGTAATGGTGCTTTTAACGGTACCATATCGCCTGTTGTTCCAAATACTGTGGTGAACTATACCTACGCCCCGCCAACCTCCACGCTTTACACACCCACCATTGCTGTAACAGATAACGGGGGCTGTCAGGCCAAAATAACACCTTCCTTTGAGGTACAGCATTACGCGCCCGCGAGCTTTACGGTGGTTTCAAAAACAGACCCTAATAACAAAGGCCCGGTGTTCTGCATGCCGGTAACCATAAGTGTTACAAGCACCGGATTTTCGCCCCTGGCCCCAACTTTACTTTATTATACCTGGAACATAGGAAACGGTGCGGCAGCTACAACCAGTACGCTGTCGTATGCCGGGGGTACTTATACTAATACAGGAACTAAAACTATTTTTTTACAAGTTAGCACGAGTGCAGGCTGCGCCAAAACTTCTTCTCAAAATATTGTTATTTTGGATCCAAGAATAGAATTTGTTGTTAATAAAGACCTAATTTGTTTAGGGGAACCCATCACCGTGAGCGTAACTACAAAGCCCGGAATTACCAAATGGATTTGGGATTTTGGAGACAACGTGTTTCAACCAGATGTTTTTCCAAATCCTATTTTTCCACCGGTTACTACTTATACCATCAATAGTTTTCTGGCGAATAATAATGGTAGTCTTACCATACAAGTGGTAGGAGTTGCTTCCGACCCTAACAGCTCTGGTGAATGCAGGGATATAAAAACTAAAACTATTAAAGTTATTAAAGTAAATTCTGAATTCCTCAGAAATAACGAGTCGCTTAAACAGGATTCAATACATTGTTTGAATTTAATAGATTCCTTTAAGAACCTTTCTACTGTTAATTCTTCCTCTTCACTCAGCTATACATGGACTTTTGGAGACTCAGGCCAATCCAATGCACCTAACCCAGCTTATACCTTTTCTTTACCGGGCATTTATAAAGTCAAATTAACATCTTTTTATCCCGATTTAGGTTGCATTGCCTTTAGCGCTAAAACCATGACTTTGTTAGCATTGCCAACAGTAAGTTTGGATGTTACGGATCGATCCTGTCCGGGCGTACCTTTTGTTATTAAGGGTAGGGGTATACCTGGAACGGGAACAGGTTCCATCACTGGCACTATCAGCCCCCCTTCAAACACTGGTGTTTTAAACTTCTTACCTAATAATACGTTCAGTACCTTAACAACTGCTTCTGTAAGTACGATTTATTCGCTGAGTGCAATCGATGAAAACGGCTGTATAAGCCGAACGGTAAGCGATTCTATTTATGTGCCGCAGCCGGCAGCGCATGTTGACTGGGATACTATGGTTGTGATAGGTCAACTAATACCCCTCAATGCCTGGGCAGGCGGAAGTTACACTTACACGTGGACGCCTTTGATAACCGATTTGAATTGCGATACCTGTAGGTTTCATAATCCGGTTTCGAGCACTACCGTGGATATAACGTACACCGTTATGATTGAAGATGAAATGAAATGTTCGGCCGTTGCCAATACTTACAAGATAATTGTTGACCCAAAAATTAGTATTGATGTGCCTACAGCTTTTACACCTAACAGCGATGGAACAAACGATGTGATTTATGCCGATGGTTGGGGTATCCGCAAACTTAATTATTTTAGAATTTATAACCGGTGGGGCCAGCTTATGTTTGAAACGAACGATTTAAAAACTGGCTGGGATGGAAGATTTAACGGAATACCTCAGAATATGGAAACCTATGTTTATCAGGTATCGGCTGTGACCTATTCGAAAGAAACGCCAAATGTTGCAAAAGCCGGATCGTTTAAGTTGTTGAGGTAAAAGGTGTAAGACCTAAGACTACCACAGGTTGAGCAAGTTGTCATTTGTATTGTGGCGATTGGACTATAGCAGAAATTATTTTAGTCTACTCCAAACTCAGTTGTGCTGAGTTTAATTCAGTTTTTGGTTTTTTATAGCACTTTTTATTACCTTTAATTTAACCAAACTCATTTCCATGATAGGTAGCCGCGTAAAACATTTCAGGGAACTAAACAACATTAGCCGCGAATGGCTTGGAGCGCAATTGGGTATTGACGCGACACAGGTGGGGCGTATTGAAAACAACCAGTGTGAAGTAAGTGTGCAACGTTTACATAAAATTGCGCAGCTGTTTAAAGTAAGTGTGATTGATATGATTGAAGAAAAATATTTGCTAACCAATAACGAAAAAGATTACAGACCTTATGGGCCTATTGAGAGTAGCTATATACGCTATGTGCTGTACCAAAACGAAATGCTGCGCGGAGAATATATTGATTTAATCAAAGAACATAGCAAGACACTAAATACTTTGGGAGACCTGCAAAAGCAATTTAAACGGCTACTGGATGCCATTGAAAAAGGTAAATTAGTGATACCCTCGCATGCGGGGGGGGGGGGGGGGGGAAAAAAAATTTTAAACAAATTTAAAGGGTAACGGGAGAGAAGAAAAAGAGGTGAATTATTAAGCCCTCGGGTGGGGGGGGGGGGGGGGGGTAAAACAAAGTTTTAATTTTAATATGTTAAAAGCACATGCTAATGTATTAAACTCTCAACAACTGTATTAAAAGCAGCATGGTTTTTTGTTTTCGACTATAGCTTTGTTAAAGTAAAACCTAACCGGTGGGTTTTAGAAATTAAGTTTAACAGTTAAAACAAAAAAATCATGAAAAAAACAAAAATTAAAATGGCTGCAATACTTCTTACACTTTTAAGTTTAGGTTTTGCGGGTAAAATGTACGCGCAACCAGGACCTTGCTTATGTTTATCTACGAATGGTTATGATATTATTAATTATAAAACGGTAGACGTAGTAGTGCATTATGAGGTAACCAGTAAATTTTGTGTAAATGCAGGGTCATTTTGCTCTGCTGGTTGCACGATAACAGCAAATGGTGGAGTGCTTAATATACCATGGTCGGGCTTTAATGCAAATGCATGGGATATTTATATTGTTGTGAGTGAAGTGGGTGGGACAGCTACCACGCCGAATCAGTCCGTGTGGGGTTGCAATACAATAAATTGTAATGGCAATACTACTAATCTCTCTGTGACTGGAACTCCTGCCTTTACGATAAACTGGTATTGTGATCATGCGGATATACTTTAATTATTTACCCTAAATTTCTTTTAATGATACAGGTAACAAACACTATAGTCTTTGCTATAGTGTTTGTTACTAGCTTAATTACGAGTTTGAATTAGTATGATATAAAATGAAAAACATCGACTTTTTGTTTTGCTTTCTTATACATAAACTTTTGCAAACAATAAGTATATTCACTAACTTTATATAAAAGTAAAACCATGCGGCACGAAAAAAAACTTTTGGTTTATTTTTTGTTACTTCTTCTTTCGTGTTTTAATTTACTTTCACAAAAACAAACTAACATTTGGTATTTTGGATTACATGCTGGATTGGATTTTGTAACCAGTCCTCCCACTCTTTTAAACTATACCAATAATGCCATCAGCACACAAGAAAGTTCCGCCTGTATGTCGGATGCCTTTGGAAATATTTTGTTTTATACAGATAGCGATACTATATGGAATAAACAGAATCAATTGATGGCTAATGGCGGTGGACTAGCAGGACAACATTCTCATTCACAAGCTGTTTTAACTGTAAAACAACCCGGGAATGCTAATTTGTATTATGTATTTCATATTGGTTATGTAGCGGTCCCAACAAATAGTTTTGATTTATGCTACACAGTTGTAGATATGAATCTGGCTGCTGGTATGGGTTCGGTAACGAGCAAAAATAACACGTTGTATAATCCAACATGTAGTAAATTAAATGCCACATTGCATTGCAATGGCCAGGACGTTTGGATTATGAGTCACGATTGGAATTCTAACGTGTTTCGCGCCTACCTTCTAACGTCATCTGGACTTAATCCTGTTCCTGTGCTTTCTGCTATTGGCCCAACACTTACGGGTAATAATAACATAGGTACCGGCTACATGAAATTTTCACCCAATGGAAGTAAATTGGGTATGGCACACGCTGGCCTTTTTAATTTTGAGTTATACGATTTTGACAATGCCACAGGACTCGTATCAAACCACCTTCAGTTAAATGCGGTTATTGCTAATCCACTTACTTATGGTTTTGAGTTTTCACCTGACGGCACCAAAGCCTATGGTACAGGTAAGCTCGGGACAGTTTTGTATCAATGGGATTTATGTGCAGGCTCAGCTTCGGCTATTGTGGCTTCGCAATATACAATAAGCACCCCTCAGCAAGTGTTTCCGTTGCAGGCTGCACCCGATGGTAAAATCTACTTCATAAATTTTAATTACAATAGTTTGGGAGTTATAAATAATCCTAACATGGCAGGGCCTGCCTGTGGTTATAGTAGTTTTGCAGTTTCATATTCACCCGCGATAGCCGACGAGGGCCTACCCAACTTTATGAGCAATTATTTTTTTAAACCTGCAAGTGGTTTAAGTATTAATCATACTATAAACTGCCAAAGATTAGGTTTTGCTACCAATGCGGTTGCTTGTGCGGCAGCGGGTTATTCGGTAACAAGTATGTTGTGGGATTTTAACGATCCCGCATCGGGTGCAGCAAACAGCTCCACACTTACAAATCCGGTTCATCAATACAGCGCACCTGGCACTTATACCACGCAGGTAATTGTTTACTATAAATGCAGAGCTGATACTGCCAAACAAATAGTTACTGTTAGTTCTTTAAGTCCCACACTAGCGGTTAGCGGTAGTTTCACCGTATGCAAAGGCGCAAGCGCCACTTTTAGCGCAGGCGGTGCCAACACCTTTAGCTGGAGCAACGGTGGCATAGGTAGCACAACTGTGTATACACCTACCGTAACTACTAATTGCACCTTAATGGGAACTAACACAGCCAATTCCTGCACCAACGAAGTTAATTTTACTTTGCAGGTAATTAGCCCGAGTATTACAGTTAGCGGTAATTACAGCATTTGTGCAGGAGAAAAAACAAGCTTTACCGTTAATGGAGCTGATTTATATAAATGGAGCAATAATAGCAGCGCAGCAACGGTTGCGCTTAGCCCCACCGTTACCACGAGCTATGCTGTTACTGGCACAACCACAGCTAATAGCTGCACGAACCAAACTACCTTTACGGTAAATGTTTCAAAATGTCTAAGCCTACAGGATAAATTTTCGGATAACAAGATTTTAATATATCCTAATCCTAACAAAGGCATTTTTACAGTGGAGC
>CALMND010000510.1 GCA_937868565.1 uncultured Bacteroidota bacterium
ACTATTAACCCTATTCCTTTTGGTACCGAAACCTATGTAATGGGTCTTAAAAACGAAGAGGGAAAAATGAGGGTTGCCACAAGGGAAAACTCTGCTATACTCCTAGAGGACAATTACGAAAAAAAATACGGTGGTTTTGATCCTGAAAGCGAAGAAAGTTATATCATTATGAGTAATTACACCTCAGCTTACGTTATACAAAGCGCGGGACTTGCCGTAAAAATACAGGAGGAGTATACGCGCAAGGCCGGACGAATTGATAAAGGTGTCCATCGCCAAAGTATTTGGGTTTTGTGGAGAACCTCAATGCCGAGTATTCTTACAGAGATTGGTTATTTAACAAATCCACTTGAAGAAACTTTTTTAGGAAGCGAAGAAGGTCAGGAATACCTCGCCAAGTCTTTATTCAGGGGCATTAGAAAATACAAGGATGAATTTGAAGGAAACAAAAAAGAATACAACGATGAATTTGAAAACCAAGTCCCGCTCGAAAATGAAAATATAAAAGCAGGAAATGTTCCGGGACAAAAATCTCCTGATGAAGACGAGTTGGACGAAACAAACAACGAAAATAAAAAAGATAGCGCAATTACTTCCGAAGGAAATAAAAAAGAAGTTGAAACGGCAGAACCAACAAAGGAAGTAGTTAGCGATAAAAAATATACGGACATTCCTTTAAAAAAATCTGATAGTGACTTTTCTTCCCGCAACAAGGACACGATTCTTTCAGCAAAAGAAATTGCAAGTAAATTTAAGAAAGAAGAAAAGATCCGAGTTCTCACACCCATAAACAAAACGCCTACCATATTCTTTTCAGTACAAATAGCCAGCAGTGAAACGCCATTGAATTTAAAACTAGACAAATATGCTATGATTACCGATACTTTTTCGTATAGAGTAAACAGTTTTTTAAAATACACTTCGGGAAAATTTCTAAAATTTAATGCCGCAGTTTCGCATCAAAATGTTTTAAGGGAAAAAGGTTTTAAAGATTGTTTTGTGGTGGCCATAAAAAACGGACAAAGAGCCGATTTGAATGAGGTGAAAAAAATCTTACCAAATTAGCCTTTTACCCAAACAATTTTCCAAAAGCCTCTTCTATTTTTGAAACAGCAATTATTTCTGATTTAAAGTTTTTCAAGTTCAAACCTTTCAAATTAAAAGAAGAAATAAATATTTTTTCGAAGCCTAATTTTTCTGCTTCCATAATTCTTTGTTCGATTTTATTTACGGGACGTATCTCCCCTGTTAACCCTACTTCTGCGGAAAAACAAATGCTTTGAGGAATAGGAATATCCTCGCTACTACTTAATATGGCAGAAACCAACGCCAAATCAATTCCAGGATCTTCTACTTTTATTCCTCCTGCAATATTTATAAAAACATCTTTTATTCCGAGTTTAAATCCGCAGCGTTTTTCCAACACAGCGAGCAGCATCGAAAGTCGTCTTAAATCAAAACCCGTTGACGATCTTTGTGGTGTTCCGTAAGCAGCCGTGCTCACTAGCGCTTGTGTTTCAATTAACATGGGCCGATTGCCCTCCATGGTTGCCGCGATGGCCACTCCGCTTGTTGCGTTTTCCCGATTAGTAATTAAAATCTCCGATGGATTTGCAACTTCTTTTAAACCCTCTCCATTCATCTCGTAAATACCCATTTCGTTGGTATTTCCAAAACGATTTTTTGTGGCACGCAATAAGCGATAAATATGGTTTCTGTCGCCTTCAAACTGTAAAACCGTGTCTACCATGTGTTCCAACACCTTTGGCCCGGCAAGGCTTCCTTCTTTAGTAATGTGGCCAATCATAAATACAGGCGTGTTGGTTTCTTTGGCGAATCTCAAAAATTCTGCAGCGCATTCTCTTACCTGACTCACGCTTCCCGGACTGCTCTCTACATAATTGGTGTGAAGGGTTTGAATGGAATCAATGATTAGTAGCTGGGGCTGTATTTCGTTTATTTGCTGGAAAATATTTTGCGTGTTCGTTTCTTGCAAAATAAAGCATGTATCTGTTGTAATTCCAATGCGCTCCGCGCGCATCTTTATTTGTTGTTCGCTTTCTTCTCCACTAACATAAAGTATTTTCAAGTTTTTTAATCTAAGAGCCAATTGCAACATAAGCGTGGATTTTCCTATGCCCGGCTCTCCCCCAAATAAAACTAAGCTACCTGGAACTATGCCGCCACCCAACACCCTGGTTAATTCCTTGCCAGGCACTGCAATTCGTGGAAAATTTTGTAGACCAACATCCTGCAATAAAATTGGTTTATTAGAACCTATTTTTAGGTTTTTATTGGAATTGAAAAGTTGAAGTCTTTCGTTCTTGGATTCCTTGTGGACTACTTCTTCGACATAAGTATTCCATTCATTACAGCTTGAGCATTTACCAATCCACTTGGCTGATTGCGCTCCGCAGTTTTGACAAAAGAATGTTGTTTTGGTTTTTGACATTGTAGTTCTGCGAATCCAATAACTTTGTAAAGATAGATTAAGGTTTTACCTACAACATATTAAGTTTTTGCATCAAGTCTTCGCGATAGCCTCCACCAACAGGAATTGCCTTTTTCTTATTTTCCATAATGATGGTGTTCTTGTTAAGGCTTTCTATTTTATCCAGACGGGCAATGAATGAGCGATGAATTCTTACAAACTCTGAGCTTCCCAACTTCTTGTCGAGCTCCTTCATGGTATTATGAACTGTGTAGTGCGTAAACTGGGTGTTAATAACCACGTAGTCTTTAAGAGCCTCGATGTAATAAATATCCTTTAGATGCAGTTTTACGATTTTGTTTTTGTGTTTAACAAAAATAATGTTCTTGCTTTTTTCATCTTTATTTTCAACCAAAGAATATAAAAAATCTCTTTCTTTTAGAAGAGCCGAATCCTTCTGGTGCTTGTAAACAGCCATTTCTATGGTTGAATGAAGGTCTATTTCTTTAAACGGCTTTAGTATATAGCCGTAGGGTTCCGTAATTTTGGCTCGCGCCAAAGTTCCTTCATCGGCATATGCTGTGAGAAAAATAACAGGGATGTTCATTTTGTCCTTTATTTTTTCGCTAACGTCAATTCCGGTAAAGTCACCTTTTATCATAATATCCATTAGCACTAAATCAGGCATCAGTTCTGTTATTTTGTCAATTGCTTCCAGACCGTTGTTAGCAAAGCCAACAACGTTATAACCTAATTTAATGAGGCTGTTTTTAATGTCTTTAGCAACAATGCTTTCGTCCTCGACAACAAAAATGTTTAATTTTTCCATAATTAATTACATTTTAAAAGTAATAGTAACTTCGGTTCCTCTGTCTTTTTCCGATTTAAATTTTAATTCTCCTTCTATTTGTTCTATTAAAGTGTTTACCAATTGTAATCCTAACGAATTGCTGTTTTCAAAACTAACGTCAGGCGAAAACCCGGCGCCGTTGTCCTTCAGCTCTAAAATTACTAATTTATTTTCGCATCTTAAATTAAAGGTAATTGTACCCTTTGCGGGGCCCGGAAATGCATGTTTAATGGCGTTTGTGATCAGTTCATTGATAATCAGTCCTGCTGGAATGGAGTTGTCTAAAGAAAGCGTTAATTCATCCACATTTAACACCAACTGTATTTTGTCTTCTGAATGAGAATAAGACTGAACAATATTGTGGATTAATGTTCTTACATAATCCGAAAAATTAACTGAAGTAAATGACTTATTTTGATAAAGACTTTCGTGAATATAGGCCATGGTTTTAATCCTGTTTTGGCTTTCCTTTAAGAGCGTAAGCGCATATTCGTCTGTTACATAAGAAGATTGCAGGTTAATAATGCTGCTAATAACCTGCATGTTGTTTTTTACCCGGTGGTGAATCTCTCTTAAAAGAATTTCTTTTTCCTTAAGAGACAATTCTACTTTTTGTTGAACCAGTTTTTTCTCTGTGATATTGTGTGCAATTCCGCTTACTTCTACTACTTTGTCTTTTTCATAAATAGGGTTTAGAAATAATTCCAGATAAACATTTTTATTGTGTTTGTCTTTTGTTTCAATCTCAAAACTTGTTGCTTTGCCACTAAACGCTTTTTTATAATGGAAACTCAATAATTCCGTATATTCTTTGTCGTTTGACAACACGCCCCTATCCAGCACCAGGCCAACGAATGGTTTGGTGTTATAAATTACTGTTACTAAATCAAAGTAGTTTTTATTAAAAGAGGTGAGTCTTCCGCGCTTGTCTATTGTCCATATGTAGTGGTGACTGCTATCAAAAATGGCTGTTAATTTTCCACTTTGGTTTACCAGTCGTTGCTCATAAATTTTAGAATCCGTTATGTCGTTCGCAATACAACTAATCTCCGTTACTTCGTTTTTAGTGTTAAAGATGGGGTTAATAAAAATTTTTCTGTATACTTTCTTGCCATAATTTTGCTCCTCTTTATCAAATTCTAATTTTTTTCCTTTAAACGCTTCTTCATACCTGCTATACCAAAAGTCAACGTATTTTGCTTTGTTTTTTGTTAAATGTTCGTCAATCTTGAATCCGGGTTTTATAATAATACCGTGCAGCTGTTTAACAGTTTTATAAAAATTATTATTGTATGATGTAACCTGATATTTTGTGTTTACGGTCCAAATAAGATGAGTAGAGCTTTCTAAAATAGACGTGAGGTGTGCCGTTTTTTCAGTAAGAGTCTTTTCAACTACCTGCCTCTCCTTTATTTCCTTTTGTAATCGTTTGTTGGTGGTCTCTGTTGTAATGGTCTTCAGCCTTTCACGCTCAATCTGTCTTTGTTCGCTTACGTTGCTTATAGTAGATAAAATGCAATCTTTATTATTAAATTTAATAAGAACCGCGCTGGTCTCAACTTCAATTTCCTGATTTTGAGCATTTTTAATTTTGTAAATACCGGGGGTTTTTGTTTTACCATCCTTGTATACCAGGTTCAATCGCCTCTGGGCTTTTTTTCTCACTGACCCCTGAAACAAATCTAAAGGTGATTTACCTAAAAGTTGTTGTTTGTTTTTTGCCTTAAACAATTTAACTGAAGCATTGTTAACGTAAATAAATGAGTTATTATCTATAATAACGTATGCTATAGGAGAATTGTCTAACAGGTTTCTATAATTGAGATACTGACTTTCTACTTCTAGTTCGGCTAATTTTTGTTCCGTTATGTCTCTTATGATGCTAATGAAAAACTCTATTTTCCCTTTCGAGTTTGTAATTGGTACAAGATTATTTTCAAGCCAAACCTCTTCCTTGTTTTTATTTAAAATTTTAAATGAAAAGCAAAGACTTTTAACGATGTTTTTTCTTTGATAGCTCTTGATTAATTTTTCCCTCTTTACAAACTCCTTTTTATCACCAATAAATTTATTTGTAAAAAAATTTGGTTCATTTAATAGTTCATTTGCATCGTATCCGAGTATTTTTTTAATATTTGGGCTTGCGTACAAATACCTGTCTTTAGGTAAATAAGTATAAAAAGCAATGATGTCGTTAGCATTATTTGTTATAAGATCAAATTTATTTTTTGTTTCTATAAGCAAGCTTTCCGTTTCGTTTCTTAAGGTAACATCGCGCATGCTGCCTATTAGTCCTATATGCTTTTTTTTAGTATTAAAAATTGGGCTTACAGTTATGGTCAGACATTTCAAAGTTCCTTTTTTGTGTTTAAACCAAACTTCAATCTTTTGCTTTTTGCTTTTTAATAGCTTGAAGTAGTCCTTTTGAGAGTATTTAAAAAAGCTATTCTCGTTAGGATAAATGCTATTTTCTATAAGTTGTGGGTTTTTGTAGACTTCTGTTGGTGAGTATCCAAGTACATTTTTTAACGAATCACTGATAAATTTTATCTCAGTCTTCGGATAAAAAATATAGTAGAAAATAACATCTTCGGAGTTAGAGCTAATTTTGCGTAACAGGTCTCTGGCTTGTAAAAACGCTAATTGTGTTTTATTATCTCTCAATTGACTTTTATTTACGAATAGTTTGTGTTTTATTTTCGCTTATTTTTATATTATATGTTCGTAAGCTTTCTTCGTAAGAGGGTCGCACTCTTTCTCCCTGCCACTTTATTTCAATATCGTTTTTAAAAGTTATAACCAAATAATTGTAGTCATTTTCATCATAAAATTTCCAATCCCCGTCCTTCATTCCTCCTACATAGCCTCCTACATATTTTCTTGCTCCATTGGGATGGTAGGCGTAGTGAATCCCTTCGGGTACTCCTGCTAAAAATCTTCCTTCGAAGAATTTTCTTTTGCCTGGCATATAGTAACTTTTCCATAAACTGTCTGGTTCATCATTTACATAATTCCCAAATTCCATATAATCAGGTGTTTCATAAATCCATTTTCCTTCTTTTCTGTTTTCTACGTAGTTGCCCCTCAAAATTATCTTTCCTTCTTCATCGTAATCTACCATTTCATTTTCTCGCTTACCATTCATGTAATATTCTTCCCTCCATAGTTTTCCGCTCTCGTAGTACCACTTCCATGTACCTTGCATTTTCCCCTTTTTATCATATTTTCCTTTTTGCTCTAACTGCCCAGAAGCATAAAAAAATTCCCAGTCTCCTATTCTGTTTCCTTCTTTATATATTCCCTTACCCTTAAATTCTCCTGTATTATGGTACTCTGTCCATAACCCGACCCGATTCCTCATTGTATCCACTGCTCCTTTGGCTATAATAGTACCATCAAAATATTCTATAGCACTATCAGGAATTGGAATGTTACGGCATACTAATTTGCGGATGTATATCGTCGTTGTATCATCCCTTTTAAATAAACTACTATCACATCT
>CALMND010000511.1 GCA_937868565.1 uncultured Bacteroidota bacterium
CTTTATCGTCTCATAATTCAAAGGGTAAATTTTGTAAGCTTTCTCCAAATCCTTAATGGCCCCTTTATAATCTAGCAGTTTCATTTTGATGTATGCCATTTTGTTAATTGCCTCCCAATAGTCTTTTTTAATTTTGACAGCATTTTTAAGGAGTTGGGTGGCTTGTTCGTATTTCGTAGAATCAATCAATTTAATGGCTTTGTTATAGAGTTTTATTTCCGCTGGTATCGAATCATTACTGTATTCTTGGGCATTCAAAACTAAATTATTTGACCAGATAAATAAAAATACTAACCACTTATAAGAGTTTTTTACCTTCATTATTTTAGCTATAAAAGCAATTTTTTTTATTGTATCTTTATACAAATATAATCATACGATATGCTACCGATAGGACCTTTGCTTTTTTTAATTTTTATTATACTGACGGCTGTTCTTTCAATTGTTACTGTGCAGCAAGGCACCATAGCAATAACTACAATATTCGGCAAATTTAGTAGAGTTTTGAGGCCGGGCTTAAATTTTAAAATTCCTTTTATTGAGCGTGTTTTTAAAAAAATATCAGTTCAAAACAGAAGTGCGGAGCTTGGTTTTCAAGCAGTTACTATAGATCAGGCAAATGTAAACTTCACAGCTATGTTGCTTTATTCCGTTATTAATAGCGACGAGGAAACTATAAAAAACGTTGCTTTTAAATTTGTTGATGACCGTAATTTTATGCAAGCGCTTGTTCGTTCTGTTGAAGGCTCGGTGCGAGCTTTTGTTGCAACTAAAAAACAAGCCGAAGTATTAATTACGCGTCGTGAAATAGTAGAGTCCGTGAAGGATCAATTAGATAGAACTCTTGAAGATTGGGGATATCATTTAATAGACTTGCAACTAAATGATATTACTTTTGATGAAGAAGTGATGAGATCTATGGCAAAGGTTGTGGCTAGCAATAATTTAAGATCAGCTGCGGAAAACGAGGGACAAGCTTTATTGATTACTCGCACTAAAGCAGCCGAAGCGGAAGGAAATTTCATTAAAATATCAGCGCAGGCCGAGAAGGAAGCTGCTCAGTTAAAGGGTCAAGGTATTGCACTTTTTAGACAGGAGGTAGCCAAAGGTATGGCTGGTGCCGCTAAAGAGATGGAAGAAGCTAAACTCGATGCTTCATTGATTTTATTCAGTATGTGGACGGAAGCTATCAAAAACTTTGCTCAGGAGGGAAAAGGAAATGTCATATTTTTGGACGGAAGTGCAGATGGTATGCAAAAAACAATGAAAGAAATGATGGCCATGAATCAGTTAAGTCAAAATGCAAAAAATAAATAATAACAATAAATAATCATGAAAAAACAATTATCTGCTCTTGCACTTGGATTGTCATTTTTGGTATCATTATCGGGAATGGCTCAGGAACGTAAAATAATACCTTGTTACACAAACGAAGCCACAGAGGCGTATTTTGAGAAATACCCTGAAGCCAGAAAAGAATACGCGAAGAATCAAAAAACATTAAAAGATGCTTACTCACAGCTTAAGAGTACTAGCGCTTTAAATAAAGCTGCTGCTTTTGTTTACACGGTACCGGTTGTTTTTCAGGTCTTACACCTTGGTGGCGGTGAAAATGTTTCTGATGCAGATCTTATTGCTGCGTTAGCGCAGATTAATAGCGATTTCGCAAGGATGGGAGCCGACGTAAATACCATTGCTCAACCTTTTCAAAATCTTTATATTAACTCTGATATTACATTTATGCTTGCAAAAAAAGACCCAAACGGCAATTGCACCAATGGTATTGTTCACAGATATGATGCACGCACTGATTGGGATCAGGCCAATTTAGCTTATTACAACGGAATTACGTGGGATCCAACAAAATACTTAAATATCATTATTGTAAAAGGTATCATTCCTCAAGGACCTGTTGCTGGGGGTGGAACCATCGTAGGTTATACACGTATTCCCGGTACTGTTCAAAACGGGTCCGCGATGGATTGTATTGTTTACGATTCAGGTTTTCTAAGTGGTTTACAAGTGCGTTCCATGTCTCATGAAATAGGTCACTGGCTGGGATTGCCTCACACTTTTGGTAATACTAATAATCCAGGTGTAACCTGTGGAGACGATGGACTGTACGACACTCCTCCAACTAAAGGGAGTTACGGCTCGTGCCCTAGCAGTATGAGTGGTAATGTTTGTGCCGGCGCCACTACAGTTTATTTGGCCGGGCAAGATAATCCGGAAAACATAATGGATTATTCTTCATGCCCAAAGAATTTCACTACCGATCAAACAAATCTTATGCGTACTGTCTTGGCTTCTAACGTGAATAGCAGATCGAATTTGTCTCAGCCATCTAATCTTATAGCAACAGATGTTAATGGTTTGGGAGCTTGTGCACCTAAGGTTGAATTCATATCAACGAATGCTTCTTACACTGTTTGTAAGGGTGGTTCATTAACCATGCGGGATTATTCATATAATGGAAACATTACTAATTATCAGTGGGTGGCCGATAATGGAGCGGTTATTAATTCTTCTACAAATTCAGTTACAGCAATAAGCTTCCCTAATTTAGGGGTATCAAATGTAACGTTAACAGTTAGCAATAACGTTGGGAGTGCTAGTAAAGTTAGGAATATAGTGGTAATAGATGGAGCAGCTCAATTATCCGGTGTATTTCAGGAAAGTTTTGAAAATGTAGGAGTTCCTCTTAATTGGCAGTCAATTAACTTAAACCCAGGTAGCGGATTTTGGGAACAAAACACGGATGCCTCTTATGATGGATCTGCGTCTTTTTATGTTCAAGGAGCTATTTGTGGTGCCAAACAGGAGGACTACTTAATAACACCCGTTTTTGACGTGTTAAATAATCCAAATAACAAACTGGAATTTGCTTACGCTTATTGCAAAAAGAACGCTTCTCAATCGGACGTTTTAAAAATTCAGGCATCTCACGATTGTGGAGGAACCTGGCAGGATATTACTTCTTTAACAGCCACATTTATGGCAAATAAAACTGGAGGTACCTCTGCAACTCCTTATGTACCCGCATTTAACGAATGGGCTATTTTTAATATTAGTGACTTTCTTCAATGGTCTACTCAAAAAAATTATCCGAGTGTTCAAGTCCGTTTTAATTTTGTCGAAGGCACAGTGGGCGGTGGAAATAATATGTTCATAGATGCTATCAGGTTTTATAACCCCGATGGGACAAATGGCGTAAATGATTTAACGAAAAGCATAGAATTTGGTGTTTTTCCAAACCCAACAAATAATGAAGCTAATATTCGTTTTGTATTGAGCGATGTGGCAAATATTAAATATAGCGTTACTGATATTTTAGGTAAAGAAGTTATTTCAGGAACCGAAAGAAATTATAGCGCAGGAGAACAAAATCTAACTATTAATTCAAATTCTGAATTAAGCAGAGGGGTTTATTTTGTGAACCTCTCCCTCAACGGCGCAAAAATGTCGAAGAAGCTGGTCGTTAACTAGGCCTTGGTCATTACTAAAAATCTCGGTTGATCTTCTCAATCGGGATTTTTTTTATCTTTATCTATCGTTAAAAAGGGAAGAAATTATCTTTTTAATAAGGTGTATCGTTAAAAAATTTTTTAGTCTCTAGTTTGCGGTTATGTTTATTAGTTGACAAACGGAATGTAGCTTATTTGAATAAAATTGCTTGCAGATTTTTACTGCCATACCCTTTTTTAGAATTTTACTACCATTTGCTTTCGGTATTTTATTTGCTTTTTGTCTCGAACACGCTCAGGTAACTTGGGGAGTCATTATTTCTCTTTGCCTCCTACCAATTATTTTGAGCTTTTCTCAAAAGGATTTGCACTATTATAAAATAATTTTGCTGCTTATCTGTGATCTTTTTTTATTTGCCCTAGCAGTTAATTTAGTCAGATTCACCGAAATTTCGAAAAGAAAAAATTATTATGGTAATGTTGTTCAAACTGATGCCATAAACTACTTCGCCTGCAGTGTTGATGACATACCCGTTGAGAAGGAAAAATGGATTAAATGTAGACTGAGTATACAGGAGATTAAGGCTCCTGAAGGATACAAAGAAACAGAGGGAAGTGTAATAGCATATTTTAAAAAAAACGATAATAGTCAACACCCAAAGGTTGGCGAAACACTTTTAATAAAAGCTAAGTTAAACGAAATACAGAATCCAAAAAATCCTTTTGAATTTAATTACAGAAACTACCTGTCTAATAAACAAGTTTATCATTCTGTTTTTGTCGATTCCAAATCTTACGTTAAAATACCCAACGAGAGGAGACAAAACACGTTGAACGTGATCGGGCTCCGGTGCAAAAATTTTGTGATACAAAGAATTAACAACAGCCAGTTGAGTCAAAGAGCTTATGCTATTTGTGTTGCTTTGCTTACAGGTTTTGACGACGATATAGAACAATCCGTCATCGATGCGTTTGCTCATTCAGGAACCCTTCATGTACTCTCAGTTTCTGGATTGCACGTGGGCTTAATCTATTTAGCCATTAATTTTCTGTTTAACATGTGGGATTCCAACAAGAAATACAAAGTTCTTAGATTTGTGATCATAACGGTGATATTATGGTTTTTTGCATTTATAACAGGCTTTTCGGCTCCGGTACTTCGCGCTGTTATTATGTTTAATTTTTTTGGAGTTGGTAAAATCTGGTTTAGAAGTGACTACCGCAATCAAATGAATATTCTGGCACTGTCTGCTTTCATTCTATTGACGTTTAACCCATTTTTTATTACAGACGTTGGCTTTTTACTAAGTTATTTCGCACTCGCTGGTTTAATATACTTTCAACCTCGAATATACGCTGTTTGGCAACCGAAATATTTAGTAAACAGGTATATATGGCAAAGTGTTACCGCTTCTTTGGCTGCAACCATAGCTACTTTGCCAATAACTTTATTTTATTTCAAACAGTTTCCCATATGGTTCTTCTTAAGTAATATATTGGTGGTGCCGCTCAGTTTTGTAGTTTTAATTTTCGCGTTACCTCTTATTGTTAAAATTAACTTGTTTTCGGGCCTTGTAAATTATTTGGTGACTTTTTTAGTGAGCTTTATCGATTTTATTGATTCAGGTAATTTTGGCTATGTTGATAATATTCATTTCACCCGTCTTGATGCGTTATTTTTGTCTTTAATAATTATTTCGGTTTCCAGAGTTTTAGAAAGTCGGTCCTACAAAGCTGCTACATTCCTTTTGGTCACTCTGATAACTTGGCAATTGGTATCCATCCGAGAGTCATACATAGCTAAAAATGTAAGTCATTTAAGCGTTTATTCTGTCAAAAATGAAAATGTGATGGCATTTAAGAACAAAACTCAAATTACTTTGAGTTCTTTTAATGCCAAAACATTTAACTTTCACGTAAAACCTCATTTTATCTCGCACAGCTATGTTGACACAGTTGTGCACGAATTCAATTATATAGGAGGGTTTGATGAAGGGATACTAATTTTGAATAAGCCGCATTTGTGGCCAAAATTAGACACATTGACGGTCACTCGGATAGTCCTGGCAAATGGCTTTCACCTAAACGAAGTTAATTTACAAGGGTTTAATGATCTTAAGGAAATAATTATAGACGCTTCAAATAATAACTATCAGGCAAAAAGAACTGAGGAATTATGTCGTAAATTTGGTGTTTATTTTTATAATGTTAAAAACTCTGGAGCACGTGTTATAGATTTGCCATGAAACTCAGAATAGGAGACAAAGTTAGATTCTTAAATGAAGTAGGCGAGGGTATTGTTTCGCGCGTTAAAGACAGTAAAACTGTTTACGTAGAAATGTTAGATGGCTTCGAGATTCCTTTTCCTGTTAACCAACTGGTGGCAATTCATACAGAACTTATTATTAATTCGGGTGCGGATAATATTGATCTTGATAATGAAGATACGCAAATTAATGAAGCTGTGTATTTCATCGTTGAGCCGGATCATGAGCACCAGTCCTTGGTGAGCGAAAATAAGATATATCTGTTTAACGCATCAACTTTTAATTTGCTTTACACATATTCGATTAAGGACGATAATTACTTTCAAACTGTTAAACACGGAGAAATTGGCCCCTTCCAAAAAATGTTATTGAAGCAGGTAAAGCTTCCTTTTTTTAAAGAATACAACTATCATAAATTGGATTGCATTTTATTTAAAAACTCATTTTTTAAGGCCCAACTGCCAATTGCTGAGGTCGTTTATTTTGCAGCAGATACTTTCTTTAAAACTAAGCCAATAAAACATCAGGAATTTAAAATTCCGGTATACGCTTTTATCTTGAAAGATGAATTTATTCTAACCCAAAATATTGAAACCGACCTCAAAAAGGAAGATATTGAAAAACTAAAGAGTATAAAAGAGTTTAAAGCCCAGGAGAAAACATCAAAATCGGCAAAGGAATATTTAAAATCATTGGATAGGGAAGTGGACCTGCATATTGAGGAATTGGTCGAAAACACATTTGGCCTAGGAAATTTCGATATGCTCAAGATTCAACTTGAGCGTTTTGAGAAGGAACTCGATAAAGCAATGACGGGTAATATCAAGACAATTATATTTATTCATGGCGTTGGAAATGGGAGACTAAAACAAGAAATCATTTCTATTTTAAAAACTACTAAAGGAATTAGTTATCATGATGCGTCATATAAAGAGTATGGCCTTGGAGCCACTCAGGTTAATATTTTATAACCCTCTTAGTTCAAGTTTATTAATTAAGTAGTTTAAACAAAATTTAGTAATTAATTTTAAGCAAAATGAAACTATGATTCCTTTTTCACCACCACACATAGATGATAAAATTTGTGATGAGGTTGTCGCGACTTTAAAAAGTGGCTGGGTTACCACCGGACCGCGAACAAAATTATTCGAAAAAAGAATTACCGAATATTGCGGTAATAAGAACACGCTATGTCTCAATTCGGCTACAGCGGGATTGGAAATCATGTTGCGTTGGTTTGGTGTGGGGCAGGGGGATGAAGTGATTTTGCCGGCCTACACTTATTCTGCAACGGCAAACGTAATAATTCACTGCGGGGCGAAACCGGTTTTTGTTGACGTAAATGAAAGCGATTTTAACATCTCGATTTCTGAAATTGAGAAGGCTATCAGCTCAAAAACGAAGGTAATTATGCCAGTTGATTTTGGTGGTTTGCCTTGTGACTACGCGGAAATAAATAATCTTGTGGTAAACCATAAAAGTAAGTTCACGGCTTCAAATCCGATCCAACAAAAATTGGGGAGAATACTTGTTTTGAGTGACTCGGCTCACTCGTTTGGCGCAGAATATGAAGGAAAAAAAACTGGTTCTCTCACGGATATAAGCGTTTTCTCATTCCATGCAGTTAAAAACCTAACAACGGCTGAAGGCGGAGCTGTTGCGCTGAATTTACCAAAGCAATTCGATAACCTGGAAATCTATAATGAGTTATGTGTGAAAACCCTGCATGGGCAGAATAAAGATGCGCTGGCAAAGACAAAAAGAGGGAATTGGAAATACGATATTGTGGAAGCAGGTTATAAGTGTAACATGACTGATCTGTCGGCAGCTATCGGTCTGGTTGAACTTGAGCGGTACGACAACGATACCTTAATAAAAAGAAAAAAGATAGCCGAACTATATAACTCTTTATTGGGTTCAGATAAAAGATTTGAGTTACCCATATTTAGCACCAAAACTAAAACTAGCTGTTATCATTTGTATCCCTTAAGAATTAAGAACATAAACGAAGAAAAGAGAGATTTAATTATTTCGGAAATATTTAATCAGGATGTAAGTGTTAACGTGCATTTTATACCAGTGCCTGCCATGAGTTTTTATAAAAATTTGGGCTACAATGTCGAAGACTATCAAACAACTTTGAATTTATTCCGAAGGGAAATTTCCTTGCCATTGTATTATGATCTTTCTGACATTCAGGTCGAATCTGTTGTTAACGCAGTTATTAGTTCAGTAAACAAAATTGCAGGATGAAAAGATTAGTAGATATTGTCTTTTCCTTTATCGGTCTTATTCTACTTTCGCCATTATTTCTGATAATTTCTTTGCTGATTTTTTTAACTTCAAAAGGAGGTGTTTTTTATTGCCAAAAGAGGGTAGGTAAGAATGATAGAGAATTTACGCTTTTCAAATTTAGGACAATGCGTTTAAATGCTGATATACACGGTAGATTAACAGTAGGGGAGAGGGATTCACGTATTACTACAATCGGTTATTATTTAAGAAAGTATAAGTTAGATGAGCTTCCACAATTGATTAATGTGTTTTATGGAAGCATGAGTATTGTTGGCCCTCGGCCAGAAGTGAGGGAATATGTAAATCTGTATAATGAGGAACAAAAAGAAATATTGTTGCTTAAACCCGGTTTAACGGATTATGCCTCGCTTGAATATTTTAATGAAAACGAGTTGTTGGCCCATGCGAGAGACCCTAATTTGGCCTATGTAAATGAGATAATGCCGGCAAAAATTAAGCTAAATCAGAAATATATTAAAGAAAAAAGCCTCCTTACTGATTTTAAAATTATGATTGCAACAATTAGGAAGGTCTTTAGTTCCTAAAGGACTGATGGAAATGAAATAAAAAGCAATTTTGTCAAGTCGGCGTTGCAAAAATCAAATTTCGAATTTTTGTCAATATTAATATATTTGTGTAAAATTTATGAGGTATAGTTTTATTATTTATGCACTGCTATTTGCAACTTATATTAATAGCCAGATTACAATAAAGACTAACCTTCCTTCTGAGGTCAATTATAGATCGGAGATTACGTTTGAGGTAAAAATCCAAAAAGGTCCCCTCAAGAACTTTACTAAATATCAGATGAGTGTGCCTTCAGGCGCCTTAATTAAAGAGTCTGAGAGCAATACGGGTAGTTTTAGTTTTGAAGAAAACTTGGTTAAAATTATTTGGGCTATTACTCCTCCTCAGAACGAATTTAGCTTTACCATGAAACTGGTTACTGGTAATTTAACCGGCGAAATTGCACTCAATCAAAAATATTTTTACCTTGAAAAGGGAGAAAAGAAAGAAATTACAATTGCTCCAGTTTATGTTAATGTAAAGGACTCGTTAGCTTCTTTCGAGGTTAAGACTGCCAATTTAAATGTGGCCGACCCTTTTCTGGCTCAATTGCAGGATTCATCTCATGATGCGTTAATTCACGGCGTTCATTCACCCGAAGAAATGAAGCTGCAAGTACTACAATTAAAGAAAGACTCAAAGGAAGCAATAGAAATCGGAGCCCAGGAGAAAACCGCCGCCCAACAACGATTGGCGGCAGCGAATACCGCATTAAAAGAGGCCGAGACACTAACCAACAAAAATGAACGCAAGCTGGCTTTGGAAAATGCCAACTTAGCGAAGGAAAAAGCACAAAGTGATTTGGACGTTGCAAATAGAATATTAACGCTTGCAAAATTATTGGATGATGATGCCATTGAAATTGAGAAGTTAAATCAATCACTCGACTCACTTAATATATCCTACAAAGATTCCGAAAACCCAAGTTCGGACACGAAAACCGAAAGGACTCCAGAAACCAATGCCAAAAATAAGGCTGAAACTAGAATTAAAATAGAAAAAATCGAAAAGGCAAGGCAAGCAGCAATTGCAAAGGGTAAAAAAAATGCTAGGGATCTATACAAACCATTCACTTGGGATAACCAAAATTTTGCTGGACTAAAGCAACAGATAGCTCAGCTTAAGAAGGATTCCAAGGACGCTCTTGCGGTAGGTGATCTCGAAAAGAAAAAAGCGGAACTAAAATTGGAAGGCGCTTATGCGGACATTAAGAAGGCCGAATACATCAAAGATGAAGAAGAAAAGAAAATAGCACTTGAAAAAGCCGGACTTGCTAAGCAGTCAGCCGAAAATGACCTGGAGATTGCTTCGAAAATAATTACACTGGCAAAATCTTTAGATGACAACGCCCGCGAAATTGAGAAGCTCAATATAACTACCTATTCAGTGGATACAGTTGCAAATATAATTAGCAAAGCTGCACCTTCCGTTACAGCGGAAACCACAGTCATTGAATCCATTAAGAAGGAAACCGTAGTTAAAACGGAATCCCATAAAGACGTTGATAAATTGCATGAAATATTTAAAGCGACTCCTGAAAAAGAAGTTGCAAGAACAAAATTGGATGCTATAGTTGATAACTCAAAGGGTTTGGCATATAGAATTCAAATTGGCGCTTTTGATAAAAAGCCTGATAAGACTCAGTTTACTTCTTTGGGAAAAGTTGATGTGATTCTGGAAAATGGAAAATATAAAGCTTTGCTGGGTAGTTTTGCAACACGAGAAGAGGCTTCAAAAAGAAAACAGGAAATAATAAACAAAGGTTTTGATGGTTTTATTGTTTCCTATCAAGATGGAGTCAAGGTTAAATAACTCGTAACCCTATTCCTACTATTTGTTGCCACCTTGTCACATTTGTATGTCAATTTTTTGTCATTTTTCCATTTTTGCGAACATTTTGACCCATTCAACAAAGAAAAATCGCTTGGCACAGTTTGTGAGGGTATCTTACTGAAGATTTAATAACAAACTAAACTAATAAATATGGCAAAACTAAGTGTAAAACCATTGGCCGACAGAGTGTTGGTAGAACCAGCGCCGGCCGAAAATAAAACTGCTGGCGGAATTATCATTCCAGATACTGCTAAGGAAAAACCAATGCGTGGAAAAATTGTTGCAGTTGGAAACGGCAAACCGGAAGAACCCATGACCGTAAAAGTTGGCGACCTTGTTTTATATGGCAAATATGCGGGAACGGAACTAACTTTTGAAGGAAAAGAATATCTGATTATGAAGGAAAGCGATATATACGCAATCATCTAGATAAATAAAATTTATCCGAAATGTTGGGTAGTAAATCTGCTCAAAATCCGGATTTATGTGTAAAATAAAATATTATTGTAAAAATAAATTAATAATCAAATCAAAATAAAATGGCAAAAGATATAACCTTTAATATTGAAGCACGCGACGCCTTAAAACGTGGTGTAGATGCGTTGGCAAACGCTGTAAAAGTTACCCTTGGACCAAAAGGTCGTAATGTAATTATAGATAAAAAATTTGGGTCGCCCCAAATAACTAAAGACGGTGTAACTGTGGCTAAAGAGATTGAACTTAGTAACGCTGTAGAAAATATGGGAGCGCAACTTCTAAAAGAGGTGGCCAGTAAAACTGCAGACGTGGCTGGAGATGGCACAACAACGGCCACTGTTTTGGGTCAGGCAATTATCACGGCGGGCTTGAAGAACGTTGCGGCAGGAGCTAATCCAATGGATTTAAAGCGAGGAATTGACAAAGCGGTAATCGCAGTTGTGGAGAACTTGAAAAAGCAATCTCAAAACATTGGTAACGAAAACAAAAAAATCGAGCAAGTAGCCACAATTTCGGCAAATAATGACAGTGCTATTGGGAAATTGATTGCAGAGGCAATGGGAAAGGTAAAAAAAGAGGGCGTAATTACTGTTGAAGAAGCTAAAGGAACCGATACTACAGTGGAAGTTGTAGAAGGTATGCAATTTGATAGAGGATATATATCCCCATACTTTGTTACGAATGTGGATAAAATGGAAGTAGTTATGGAAAGTCCGTATGTATTGATTTACGAAAAGAAAATCAGTGCGATGAAGGAACTATTACCAATACTTGAAAAAGCAGTACAAACAGGCAAACCCCTACTAATTATCGCTGAAGATTTAGATGGAGAAGCTTTGCAGACATTGGTGGTTAATCGTTTACGTGCCAACCTTAAAATTTGTGCGGTAAAAGCTCCGGGATTTGGCGATCGCAGAAAAGCGATGTTAGAAGATATCGCTATTTTAACCGGCGGTACCTTTATTAGCGAAGATCAGGGTCGTAAGCTGGAAGATGCGCAATTGACAGACTTAGGACGTGCCGAAAAAATCACTGTCGACAAAGACAATACTACTATCGTAAATGGTTCGGGTAAAAAAGCTGAAATTGTATCTCGAGTTAATCAGATTAAAGCGCAGATTGAGTCAACAACTTCCGATTATGATAAAGAAAAATTGCAAGAGCGTTTGGCTAAATTAGCTGGTGGAGTTGCCGTATTGTATATTGGTGCCGCAAGTGAAGTTGAAATGAAGGAGA
>CALMND010000512.1 GCA_937868565.1 uncultured Bacteroidota bacterium
ATTGGTCCCTCAAGGTGATCGCGTAGCATCAGCAACGCGCCAAGTCGCATTGCCGTTGGGAACGTGTCGTTCGTGGACTGGCCGAAGTTTACATGGTTGTTCGCGTCGAGGTGTTTGTATTCGCCGATCTTCGCGCCCAGGATCTCATTTTTGAGTCAGACAGTTCTAAACTTACCGTAAAAGTTCTCGAAAAAGACGCTGGATCCATAAAATACAAAATGTTCAACAACCTAAACGGCCCCACTTACATTGATAATAAGACTAATATACTGTACATAAAATATGAAAATGGGCAAATAGAAGTGTTTAGTCAACCTCATGTCACAAATCGTAATGCTGCTTATTCGCAGCATAAGAGGAATCCAAGCAAATTGATAAGTAAAGCAGATTCCTCGATTTTCTACAAATATTCCAAAAGTATTTCTATAAATTTTCTCAATTTTATAAATAGAGAAGTTGGTTTAATCTATCAGAAAGATTTTTTTAAAAAGCAGTTTAATATAATTGTTCCTTTAGCCATTGGTATTGAAGCTCCTAAGCTAACTCAAAATGTTTATTTTAATATTGATGCTTTCAGTGGAAATGGATATTCAACCCTAACCCTCAATAGGAAAAATTTTGAAATTGGACTTGGAATCAATTATTATCCATCCTTAAAAACAAAGGTTAACTACTTTATTGGTCCGGTTCTAAGGTATTTGCAATATGATGTTTCAAACGTTTACATTTCCAGAAGTGGGAGCATCATAAAAAACTCCACGGTGCATCGCACCTGTGCAAGTATCACCAATGGTTTCGTTTTCCGAACAAAATCAAGGTTAACGGCCACTTTGTTTACATCTATCGGATTTAAGAATGATTACCTGACAAACAGAGTAACAGACCCTGCGACGAAAACTAAGATAGATCCTGTGTCGAGTGCAAGATCGCTTTACTTTTGGGGTGGTGTAAACATAGGATTTAGTCTCAAATAAAAAGTACAATTATTAGTTAATGTGGGTAAATTATAATTTTTATATTAGCGGTATCATGAGGCTTCTTTTATTTCTTCCATTGTTTCTTCTGCTGAGCTGCAGTATGCAAAAACGCAAGTATCAAAAGGGATTTTACGTAAGTTGGAATAAACACAAAACCCACGTTGTGGCAAAGCAGCCAATTAAAGATGTTAAATCGTCGGAAAGTACTGATTTTGTTACCATGGCTTCAGTCGAAAAAACACCTAATCAGTCAAGTCATGGGTTCAAACAGCATGATATATTTTTAGCTCCAAAAAGCAAATTATTTTTTAAAAAACAAGAACCCGATACCTGTGACTACGTTATTTTCAAAAACGGAGAAGAAGTGAAGGCAAAAGTTTTTGAAATAACCCCTGACGAAATAAAATATAGAAGGTGTGATGGCACTAATACTGCCATTTACGTGACGAGGAAAACAGATGTTTTTATGATTAAATATGCCAATGGCATCAAGGAAGTATTTAAAGATCAACCTAAAGTAACTAACGATTCGTATTTTTCCACTGGCAACAACAACGACACTGAGGTACACACAGGCGCTGTGCTTTCCCTGATTTTTGGAATTGCTGGTTTCATTCTTTTTTTCGGGAGCATCCCGGCCATTGTTCTTGGTGTTAACGCCCTCAAAGACATAAACAAAAAACCTGAGAAGTACTCCGGATCAAGTTTAGCAAAAGCGGGCATTGCCTTGGGTATAACAAAACTGGTTTTATTGGTATTAATTATAGCTGTGTTAACACTGTTTGCATGACAATTCGCAGTCGTGAAACTTCAACAATGAGAATGTAACACTCCTGTTATATCTTCAGTTAGCTCTTTAAAATTAAATTTTTAAGCGAACTTCTTTTCAAACTCCTTCATCACGTCCGCCAAAACTTGTACACTTTCCAGTGGAAGAGCGTTATATAAAGAAGCTCTGTATCCTCCAACATCCCTGTGTCCACGAATACCGCTGATATTAGCTTCTTTCCAGAGTTTGTCAAATTCCGGTTCCAGTTCGGGTTTATTTAATAAAAAACACACATTCATCTGACTACGATCCTCAACTGCAGTAGTACCATAAAACAAAGAATTACGGTCTATTTCATTATACAATGCATCGGATTTTTGTTGGTTCAATTTCTCAATCCATGCAATACCGCCATTTTTTTTAAGCCACTGTAAAGTAAGCAGCGAAACGTAAATAGGAAAAACGGGTGGTGTGTTATACATGGATCCTCCTTTAATATGTACTTGATAATCCAGCATGGACAGCATTTTTCTTCCTGTTTTACCCAACGCATCTTTTTTTACCATAATCATGGTACTACCAGCGGGTCCCATATTTTTTTGAGCCCCTGCATAAATTAAATCAAATTTTTTGGCATCTACCTTACGACTGAAGATATCAGAGCTCATATCGCACACCAAAGGAACTGATGATTTTGGAAATTCACGGATCTGAGTTCCATAAATAGTATTGTTGCTGGTTATGTGCAAATAATCTGCATCCGTTGGTATTTCGTACCCTTTCGGAACATAAGTGTATTTTTTATCTTCTGATGAAGCAATCACTTTAGTGTTACCAATTATTTTGGCTTCTTTGATAGCTTTATCAGCCCACACGCCTGTTTTAACGTAAGCTGCATAACCATTCTCCCTCAATAAATTGTAAGGCACCATAGCAAACTGAAGGCTGGCACCGCCCCCCAAATAAATTACTTCGTACTCATCCCCTACTTCAAACAGTTCCTTCACAATGGAACGTGCTTCATCCATTACCTTTTCGTAATTTTTACTACGATGTGAAATTTCCAGAAGCGACAAATTTAAATTATCAAAATTGATGCAAGCCTCTGAAGCCTGCTTTAAGACCTCCTGTGGCAATATTCCAGGACCGGCACTAAAATTATGTACTTTGCTCATACTTGTTAATTTGACTGTAAATGTACTAAGAAACTATTAATCCGATAAGAGTTTTATCTCCCCGCTTGCTAAAGTAATAATATACAGCTTCCCGTTTATTTTTTGAATATTATTAACGTCTCCATACACCAGTTGCCCTTGGTGGTTAATAATACTCATCAAATCATCCCCTAAGGTAAAATAACGAGCCGATAATTTCAGCGGCTTTGATTCTGAAGAGAAAATTTCTTTACCCAAAACAGTTATTAATTTATAGTCCTTTTTTAGTTTTACAAGGGCCACGCTATCTGCAAAATCAGTTGCCTCAGAATACTTAAAGGGAATGGATGAATTCCCTTTCCGGTCTATAAAACCATATTTCTTTTTCCTCTTCACACGTGTCAATCCGCACTTGGAGAAATTTATTTCTTCAAATGAATCAATTCGTTCATTGGACGTTTATTCTTAATTATTCTATTACGATC
>CALMND010000513.1 GCA_937868565.1 uncultured Bacteroidota bacterium
CATTTATTACGAAGTGAAGGCGCTTGGAAAGTTGAATTTTGAAATCAGTACAGTTCCGCATAATTATGATAAAAAAGAAGGCGCGCAGTCTTTCCGTTGGAAGAAATTAGACGAACTGAAAGAAACCGATTTCACCTTGATTATTGATAGGAAAGTCGGAGAACTCTTAATAAAAAAATACTCCGACCAAGCGACTTAAAAGGCCATGTTTAAAAAGGTAGCAATACTCGTCGTAAAGTTTTATCAATTCAGTATTCGTCCCTTATTACCAAACGCTTGCAGGTATAACCCGTCTTGCAGTCATTATTCTATAGAAGCTATTAAAAAGTACGGAGCGCTGAAGGGTGGGTGGTTGGGACTAAAACGAATTGCGCGTTGCCATCCCTGGGGAGGTCAAGGCTATGACCCGGTACCATAATCGAAACAACAAACCAATTTTTTTTTGTAAATTTGAGGGATGGGCAAAATAAATTTTATTCTATTTTTTGCGACGCTCCTTGTTTTTACTTACTGCAAAAAGGATAGCAAAACTCACACAGTTGAACCTGAACCAACGCCTATTATACAACCAATACCGGCAGTTACGCCAACTGTAACACCAGGCCCGGGTAATCCCCATCAACTGGTTATTAGCTTTAAAGCCATGGTTAATAATCAGGTTTTAGTTCCCAATACGAAATTTTATACTAATAAGAGTCAGGATAATTTTTCCATCACAAAATTCAATTATTACATCTCTAACGTACAACTTACAAAAGAAGACGGTACTATTTTTGCGGAAAAGGAAAGTTATCATTTAATTAAACATGTAGGTGGCTCAACGTCTTTTACCATCGTTAACTTACCTGAAGGAAACTATAAAAATGTTCGGTTTCTAATCGGGGTAGACAGCTTACGCAATGTTAGCGGAGCGCAAACGGGAGCCTTAGATGTGTTAAATGATATGTTTTGGGAGTGGAACTCGGGATATATTTTCTTTAAAATGGAAGGCTCTTATAATACCACTGCTACCCCCACAATTGGAGATTATGCCATACATATTGGCGGGTTCTCCGGCCCTTTAAAATGTCTTCAAACCTGCTCTTTTAATTTATCGAGCCCAATCGTGTCAAAAAAGGACAAGGTTTCTACGTTATCTTATAATACCGTTATTGACGAAATTTTTGTTAATCCAAACTACATTGATTTTGAGACCTATTACGCTGCCGTAAACACTAAAACTTTTAAACAAATATCAGACAACTATAAGGATATGTTTGTAGTTGAAAAAGTGGAAAATTAAGTGTCACTTTCATTGAGTAGTTTCGTTATAAAATCTATCAGGATCTTTCTAACATATTTTTTGTTTCTAGGTGTCTTTTGCAAAAGTAACTCACAAAATGTTATCATAAGAGGCAAATCCCATGTCTCCTATTCTGGTAAAATCATCGAACTTTTTCTCACCTCCGATTA
>CALMND010000514.1 GCA_937868565.1 uncultured Bacteroidota bacterium
CAGGGTGGCATTAGCAATGGCATGCCTATTTATTTTAATGTGGCATTTAAGCCCGTAGCGACCATTATGCAAAAACAGGATTCTGTAAATAAATTGGGGGAAGAAGTGGTTTTAGAGGGCAAAGGCCGCCACGACCCCTGTGTATTACCCAGGGCGGTTCCTATTGTAGAATGTATGGCGGCTATAGTGATTATGGACTTCTTGCTCTTAACAAGAATCAATAAAATCTAGTTATCAGGCTTTTAAAAAACCAATGTCAGAACACAATATGTTTTGACGTAAGCAAGATAAAAAAAGCAGTATTTACCAAATATATTTTGACTTGTTTATGTAAATTGCAGTTCATTGCAAAACACATAACACTTTTTAATATGCCTGCAAAGATAGTTCGCAAGCCGTCCACCACGGTATTACTTAAATCTCTGTTTATTTGCTGGAGTTTTGGACTGTTGGTTTCCTGCAACCTCCTTAAAACTCTTAAATTAATGAAATCCGGTGAAACCAAACAAAAACACTTTAAGACTGACATACCTTTTGAAATGAGAATGGGTTTAATTATTTTAAAAGTTAGGGTTAACGGGGTGGATGCGGAGTACCTGCTGGATACTGGTGCACCCAATGTGATTTCAAAAGAATTGGCTCAAAAACTTAAACTAAGAACCAACGCTTCACAAAAAACTGGCGATTCTCAAGGTAAGGAGTCGGAACTTGGTTTTGCTAGAATAAACAACATTAACATTGGGGGTGTTGATTTTTTGGAAACCGGAACTGCTATTGCCGATTTAAAACAATCCAGTGAAGTGGCATGTTTAAATGTCGATGGATTTATAGGTTCTAACCTCATGCGAAAAGCTATTTGGAAATTTGACTACAGCAAAAAAATAATCACCATTTGCAGCAGCCGCGATTCACTGTATGTGACCCCGGGTTTTAAAAAAATAAAATTTTCGCCGGCTGTAACCGGCACACCCATTATTGATGTTGTTTACAACGGCGTAATAGATAAAAATGTGGAAGTTGATTTAGGATCGAATGGCGACTTTATCAGCAACAACATTACATTCGAAAGCCTTAAAAAAACGGGAAAATTAAACCGAACCACTTATTCATATGGACAAGAATCCTCCGGTTTGTATGGTAAGGCTGCAACCGACACCACTTTTTATGCCATGATTTCATCCATAAAAACCGGTGAAGTGGAATTAAATAACCAAGTCGTATCATTCGGCAAAGGCAGGGTAAAAACAATAGGAACTGGGTATTTTAAAAACTACGACGTTATTTTTGATTGGTGGAAAAACGAAATATTACTATTGGAAAAGACGACTTATAATAACAATAAAAAAAATTTCAGTTTTAGTTTGCTGTTCCGTAATAATAAACTATATGTCGGCAGCATGGATGAAAGTAATCTGCCTAAGGGGCCAATACTGGGCGACCAGGTTCTTAGCATAAATGGCCGGAATTACAAAGCCTGTAGTCTCGAAGAGTGGTGCGATATTTTATACAATAACCCTTTGAAGACAGTTGAAGAAATAAACCTGACTGTGCTTAGAGACGGCAAAGAATACAACTTTATCACCACAAGAAGGCAACTATTTATCCAGCCTTAATTAAAAGACAGCTGCGCTTAAATATCCTTTAGTTTACAACTGCTGCTGTTTTAAACAAGCCTAAAAGTGACTTGTTTAGTATGTACTTATTAATTTAATTTTTCCAACAATTACCTGGCTTCAGACAAGCTATATCGAAAAAACCTAAATTCAAAAACTGAAAAAAAATAGTTGAAGCAATTGCAAACTTAGCTTTAGTATTTTTGATAATATAACCTTTGCTTATCAAGCACGCCCCAGTATTGTAAAAGCTCAGTATTCATCGAAGATTCAAGACTATCAGTTATTGGTCTGTAAGACATAATTGTACAATAATCATTAATTACCACACAATGCTTTTCAGATTTTGCTATTTCAAGAATGGCCTTTTTCTCTGATTTGTTGTGCGCCGAAATATGACCGTCAGATAAATGGAAGAACAAAAGCAAAGCACAAAGCAAGCTTGTATAAACACCTTTAAGTTTAAATTGCTCCTTGATTACACAATGGGTTGAAAATACGAAGAGAAAAAACCAACAAATAAGTATTGGGATTGCTGTATCGTTTCTTATCACGTTTGGCCTGTAATTTCTGTATCCTCCAAGGGGAAGCAATATAATATAGATTAAACAAAAAATAATTATCGGGCCTGCTATTTGCTGAATAGTTGTTTTGGCATTTTGCTTTTTGAGAATGATGAAATTTAGTATTAGCAGTATTAACAGCAGCGGGACGGCCACATTGCCGATAAAAATTTCACGCAGGCCCGTCAGCAAATTTACATATCTGTGGTAAACAGACATTGGGGTGGAAAAATTTTCAGCATTAAACGTTCCCAAATAAAGTGAGTATGAGGCAAGAAGCCCAAATATGATAAGGTAATTTCTAACAGTAGCATCCATTGGGGATATTTTTGTGCCTGAGAGTCGGTAAAAAATCCATAAGCCAAATATAAAAGCAATAGCTGTGCTGGTAATAGCAGGTGTCAGAGGTCCGTTAAATGAAAGTAGCACAATTAACAGCATCCAGATGATGTGTTTGAGTAAACTGAATTTAAAAGGTTCTGCCCACACAAAATAACGGTAAAATGGAAAGAAAAATACCAATAACAGTCCCACCGGCAAAGCATAGAAAAAAGAATAAGTAATGGATTGATCTATTATTCCCATGTATTGATTAAAGCCACCTGTTTGGAACAATGGCGTCAGAATTGCCATGCTAATTATCAAATCACTAAAACGAAATGCACCCGGCATGGCATACCTGGCAAGCATGTATGCAATGAGTAACTGAAAAAGGATTTTTGCAAGGGCTGCCGAGAGATAAACACTGTCGAGCGGCGAACTAATCAACTGAAACGCAAACGGAACGGTTTTAAAATAAAGACACATGGTCCAATGCGCAAATGCCCTGTTGGTGGCATGATAACGTTGGCCATGAATTGTGGCTTTAATGCCAAAAGGCTCTTTCATGGCGGTTTTAAAAACATCGGCAGGCAGCACTATCAAAGCCATATCGCCATCCAGGGGCATGTGCAGGTGCTGGTCGAAGGACCTGAAAGTGTCGTAAATAACAAACAAACCAAGCAGGGCTATAATTATTTTTTTAGTCATAATGTGAGTTAAATATATTCAGAATAACGGAAAGTGGCAGGAAAATACTGAGTGCCAAAATAAATTTTAATTTTCAATAAATGTAATATTGAACAAGCGTCTTTTTCTTTTCGCCACAAATAGTTATCTTAGCAGCCTCCTAAAACGAAACTAAGAAAACAATATATTATGGCATTTGATATTGAAATGATAAAGGAAGTGTACAAAAACCTTCCAGCAAAAGTAGAAGCCGCGCGCAAACTCGTTGGCAAACCGCTTACTCTTTCTGAAAAAATATTGTACTCGCATTTGCATGCCGAGCAAAAACCGGAGGCTTTTGGTCGTGGCAAATCTTATGTGGATTTTGCTCCGGACCGCGTGGCCATGCAGGATGCTACTGCTCAAATGGCTTTATTACAGTTTATGCAGGCGGGTCGCCCTAAGGTGGCTGTGCCAAGCACGGTGCATTGCGACCACTTAATTACTGCTAAAAACGGCGCTGCCGAAGATTTGGCTTTTGCCAATAAAGAAAGCAAGGAAGTTTATGATTTCCTTGGTTCGGTATCCAACAAATACGGCATTGGTTTCTGGAAACCGGGTGCCGGTATCATTCACCAGGTGGTGTTAGAAAACTACGCTTTTCCCGGTGGAATGATGATTGGTACCGACTCGCACACCGTAAATGCCGGTGGTTTGGGTATGGTGGCCATTGGTGTTGGTGGAGCCGATGCCTGCGATGTGATGGCAGGTTTGGCCTGGGAATTAAAGTTTCCGAAACTGATTGGTGTGAAATTAAGCGGTAAATTAAACGGTTGGACTGCGCCTAAAGACGTGATTTTAAAAGTGGCCGGCATCCTTACCGTGAAAGGTGGAACCGGTGCCATTGTGGAATATTTTGGCGAAGGTGCTACCTCTATGAGCTGTACCGGAAAAGGAACCATTTGTAACATGGGTGCCGAAATTGGTGCCACCACTTCTACTTTTGGTTACGATGCTTCTATGGAGCGTTATTTAAAAGCTACCGGACGTGCCGATGTGGCTGAACTGGCCAACACCGTAAAAGAACATTTAACCGGTGACTCTGAAGTGTATGCCAATCCTGAAAAATACTTTGATCAGGTAATTGAAATTGATTTATCCACCTTAGAACCGCATGTTAACGGTCCTTTTAGCCCGGATTTGGCAACGCCAATTTCTAAACTGAAAGAAGAAGCCACTAAAAACGGCTGGCCATTAAAAATATCAGTAGGTTTATTAGGTAGCTGCACCAACTCTTCTTACGAAGACATTTCCCGTGCTGTGAGTTTGGCCAAACAGGTATCTTCTAAAAACTTAAAAGCAAAAGCAGAATATTTAATTAATCCGGGTTCGGAACAAATACGCTACACCATTAAACGCGATGGCTTTTTAGACGTGTTTGACCAGATTGGTGCCAAAGTATTTACCAATGCCTGCGGACCTTGTATTGGTATGTGGGACCGCATGGGTGCCGAAAAACAAGAGAAGAACACCATCATTCACTCCTTTAACCGCAACTTTGCCAAACGCGCAGATGGAAACCCAAATACCTACGCCTTTGTAGCATCGCCCGAAATTGTAACGGCCATGGCCATTGCGGGCGATTTAACTTTTAATCCTTTAACCGATACCTTGGTAAACGAAAAAGGAGAAACGGTGAAATTAGACCCACCAAGCGGCGACGAATTGCCAACCAAAGGTTTTGCGGTGGAAGATGCCGGCTATCAGGCACCAGCGGCAGATGGCAGCAGTGTGAATGTGAGTGTATCGCCAAGCAGCGATCGTTTGCAATTACTCGACCCTTTTGCAGCCTGGGAAGGCATTGATTTAAAAGGATTAAAATTATTGATTAAGGCCAAAGGCAAATGTACCACCGACCACATTTCGATGGCGGGCCCGTGGTTAAAATACCGTGGTCACTTAGATAACATTTCGAACAACATGTTGATTGGTGCGGTGAATTTCTTTAACGAAAAAACCGACAATGTAAAAAACCAGTTAAGCGGTGCTTACGAAGGCGTGCCTAAGGTGCAACGCCAATACAAGGCACAAAACATGGGTAGTATTGTTGTAGGCGACGAAAACTACGGCGAAGGCTCTTCCCGCGAACACGCTGCTATGGAACCACGTCATTTAGGAGTACGCGCTGTGTTGGTAAAATCTTTTGCCCGCATACACGAAACCAATTTAAAAAAACAAGGCATGTTGGCTTTAACCTTTAACGACAAAGCCGATTACGAAAAAGTAAAAGAAGACGATAGCATTGATATTATTGGTTTAACCGCCTTTGCCCCTAACACCCCATTAACTTTGGTGTTAACACACGCCGATGGCAGCAAAGACGAAATTAAAGCCAACCACACTTACAACCAACAACAAATTGAATGGTTTAAAGCGGGTGGGGCGCTGAATATTATTAGGGCTAGTATTAAGGCTTAAGAATTTTTATTCTATTGAATTAAAAAGCTGCACAGAGATGTGTGGCTTTTTTTGTTTTAAGTTATAAGCAATTGTACCAAGAGTAGATTAGGTAAATATGTAAACATTCAATAATCTAATGATTAAGAAATAGGTTTATAAATGTGATTAAAAAGATATATCCCATTATTTTTTATTACTTCATTAATTTGCTTTAATTCAAATCCACTTTGTAATAGAATATTTGCCAATAGGACAATTCTTAATCGATCCGTAAGTTGATATAACTCATTTCCTCTTAGGGCTTTATTAGCTAATTCCACGCTATAATGAGTAAGATAATTTCTACTGTTTTTGACATCCCGAATAAATTTAGTTTTATCTCCTACTATTTGTTTTATTGTGTCAATCTCAAGTTTATCAATACACTCTTCTAAACGTGCATGAAGAGGCTGTTCATTCGAAAAGTTGAGTTTTCCTCTAAGCATTTCCTTGTATTTTTGATCGACGTTTTCAACCACACCTTTTGCCCATTTCTTAAACTCCTTTTCATCAAAAGGCTTCTTATCCAAAAGCCTGCGATGGAAGGTTTCTAAAGCCTGAGCTATTTGCAAAAAACGAACATCGAGGCCTAGATTACGATTGTAAAAACTATTTAATAGTAAATCTAAAACTGGCTCAATTGTGTGACCTAAAGAAAACCATTTTCGCAAAATTTCAGGAAAATTTGGTTCCATGTCATCAAAATAAAACAAATTCACTCCTCTTTCATTATTGGGAGCATAATTGAAGTCTGGCTTAAATTCTAATACACTACATATTTCATCTTCATCATCTTCAGAGTTATTTGAATAAACATTCACGGCTAATGGGTAAGCTGGCTCGAATGTCCCAAGAGTCAGGAGGTTCTGAAATAAGGCGACGTAATTCATCATAAAATCAAATGATACATTCTCTGAGAATTTAAATTGTAGATAAGCCTCCTGTGAAACATTAGCCTCATTAATGTAGCCGTTCAAAGGAAAAGAATGAGAGAAATATACACAGACTCAAAACTATGCAAGAAGAGAT
>CALMND010000515.1 GCA_937868565.1 uncultured Bacteroidota bacterium
TTATCGGAATTTGCGGAGTTCTACAAAATGACGAAAATGAAGACGAAATTGCTTATAGAATTATTGAACGTCTCTGGGGAAATGGTTTCGGAACTGAAATAGCCAAAGGGTTAATTGACTTTTGCTTTACTCGAACAAAATCAACGCTAATAACGGCAGACGTTTGCGTTGAAAACATGAAATCGGTGAAAATATTGAACAAATTTTTTACCATTCAAAAAGAATTTTTTAATACGAAGGATAATTGTTTGGACAGGAGATACGTCCTTAAAAAGGAGAACTGGCTATAACCATGTTGGCGAATGAACAATTAACGTAACCATTATTTTTACTGTGAAATAAATAAACAGACGTAGAATATCGTTGGTTATTTAATTCTAAGCTAAATTAAAGTCTAGGTTGACTAACACTGGTTGTCAGATGACAATTTCTTCTTCGCGTAAAATTAAATTTGTTCGGGCCTACCATTTCGAACCCAGGTCAATGGAAGCAACCAGACCTCATTAATACATTGTTCGCGGCCCTTCCTCACACAATGTATAAAAATTCCTGAAGTCACTTTTTTTTACTATGTTTGTTAATAATATTAATGAAAAAGTGTTACTACATACCCGTACTATTATTCTTGATTGTGATAAGTATGGGATCCTGTTCCGATGCGGAACAAGCAAAACAAAAGGCGGGCGTAGACTCAACTGCAGTAAGTACTGCAAAAGATAGTCTGGTTGGAACTACCCCAACTGAAACTTTTCGGGGAAGGTATAACGATAGTGACGTGATTTTTTCTCATTTCGATTTTAAGTCTTATCGACTTAATCTGGGAGGTCGGCTCAGTAGCGGCGTTCTTAATACCGAAAGAGGGTACGGTGACGATCCGAACGCGACGGTATACATACTTAACAGCGATAAGCCAAAAAATGAGCAAAAGTATTTTGTTCGCACCCCGGCAGGCTCTGTCTATATGCTGGATCAGAACCGTTACGTGATGGAGGACGCCTTTTTTGATTTATCGTCTGGACAAAAGGTCAAACCTCCAGTAAGTGAAAAGTCAAAAGTTGAAATAAATGCAAAAAAGAAAGCGTTGAAGAATAAGCCTATTAAGGAAAAGAAAATAAGTAAGTCTAAAAAGAAGAAAAAGTCAGTTAGAAAAGCGCGGAAAAAAAACCGTAAGAAAAAGAAATTGGCTCGCAAACCAAGTGCTAAACAACCAATCAAGTCCAACCAATAGTAATCAGCTGCGGGTAGTTATTTGTAGCTGGGGAGTTTCCCTGAGTATTCTTTTTGAAGACTAGCGTTGGAACGGCATTACAATCTGCAATAAAAATTTAGAATCAACGACATGAACATCCTAATTGTAGTTTTTCTGGTAATAGCAGGCGTGATTTCCTTGTTATTAATAATAGCATTTTTCTTAAAAAGAAAACACTATGTTAAACGTGAAATTATAATTAATGCGCCACTTCAAAAAGTATTTGACTTTTTGAAGCTGCTGAAAAATCAGGACAAATTTAACAAATGGGCAAAAGTTGATCCCGACAGGATTTGGGAATATAAAGGCACAGATGGAACAGTTGGCTTCGTTATTTCTTGGCGAGGAAACAAAAATGCTGGCGAGGGCGAAAAGGAAATTATGAATATTATGGAAGGGAAAAGAATTGAAACTCAAATTCGTTTTGTAAAGCCAATGACAACTACTGCCGATGTGATCATGGAGACAGAGTCTTTATCCGATAATCAAACCAAAGTGTCTTTAATCAATTCGGGCATCCTAAAATATCCTACGAATTTGTTTATTCCTATGGCAGAAAAGAGATTTCCAAAGGATATGGATGCCAGTTTGGTAACTCTGAAAAACATTCTTGAACAATAATCTATTTATTCGTTTTTACTAGTTGTTCTGACGAAAATACAGAACTCAGATTTTGTCGATTTTGTTGAAAATTTCTATAAACCGGCTCTTTTTTTTTGTACAACGACCTATTAGATTTATTATGAATTTTATTTAAATCCATACACCCCGTCATGTCGATCAAGTTTCTTAATGAAGTCTTAATTATTCTGCAACTGGTCCAGTTCAAAATAATTTTTTCTCAAAGCAATCAGTTCCTCATGCGTTCCCATTTCGGCAATTTCCCCGTCTTTTAAATACAAAATCAAATCTGCATTTTTTATACTGGAAATACGATGACTCACGATGATGCTGGTTTTGTCTTTCATTTCCTTTTTTAAGTTCGAGAGAATGAGTTCTTCGGTTTCGCTATCAACCGCGCTCAGACAATCATCAAAAAAAAGTAAAGAAGGTTTACTGATAATTGCTCGTGCGATTGAGATGCGTTGTTTTTGTCCTCCACTCAATGTAACGCCTCTTTCGCCTACCATGGTTTCAAACTTATCTGCAAAAGCCATAATGTTTTCATAAACGCCAGCTTGCCGTGCTGAACTTTCAACTTTCATTTTGTCTGTATTTATTTCTTTACTTCCAAAAGCAATGTTATTGGCAATTGTATCGCTAAATAAAAAAACTTCCTGCGGTACTACGCCACAATTTTTGCGCAACAAGTGAAGATTGTGTTGTTTAATGTTTTTATTATCAATTAAAATTTCACCATGAGTAACATCGTATTGTCGAGTAAGTAATGCAAGAAGGCTAGACTTCCCGCTACCAACCTGACCTGTAACCCCTAGGGACTGACCTTGCATTAATTTAAATGAAATATTTTTAAGCGCATTCACATTATTTTCGGGGTAAGTAAAATTTACATTTTTGAATTCAATTTCTCCTTTTATAGTATATTCTTCGTTTGTAGGATTTAAAATAGAAGGCACCTGATGCAGAAATTCGTTAATTCGTTTTTGAGACGCAGAGGCCCTTTGAATTAAAGAAGTTACCCAACCCAGCGAAGCAAAAGGCCAGGTGAGCTTAAAAACATACCAGATAAATTCAGTAATGTTGCCTGGTTCAATTTTACCTTCAATGGTTAGTTTGCCACCATACCAAACCGTTAGGAGAACGCTCAAGCCTATCATAAGACTCATGACGGGAAAAAAAAAGGATTCTATTCCAGCTAATTTTAACGCAGCTTTTTTGTAATCTTCGTTTTTCTTTTCTATTTCGCCGCTAAAAAATTTCTCACGACCATAAGCTTTTATGACACGAATGGCGCTAAACGTTTCCTGCGCCTGTGTGGTTAGGTGACTCAGTTCTTCCTGTACTTTGCCACTTTGTTTGCCTATTTGATGAGATACCCTATAAATGATAAACGACAAAATCGGCAAAGGTAAAAAAACAAGCCAGGTTAATTTCGCATTAACATTCAGCATAAAAACCAAAATGGTAACAGTTGTCACAATGGTATTGGCCAAATACATAATGGCCGGACCAGTGTACATTCTTACTTTACCAACATCTTCGCTAATTCTGTTCATAAGGTCGCCCGTTGTATTTCGCTTGTAAAAACTCACGTCTAGCATCTGATAATGATGATAGATTTCGTTTTTTTGGTCGTATTCAATGTGACGGCTCATGACAATAATAGTTTGCCGCATCAAAAACATAAAAAGACCGCTGATTAAGGCAAAACCACTGATTAAAAAGCCATATTTTAGAAAGACCCGAGAATCACTTGTTTTACCGTGATTGATAATTTCAATGATCTCGTTGGTTCCTTTACGCAAAATAACGCC
>CALMND010000516.1 GCA_937868565.1 uncultured Bacteroidota bacterium
GCCACGGACTTGGCCCCCACCATTGGTCTAATAGTTCACTTTCTGTATAGGCTCGCCAAACCAACGCAAGTGGCGCATTAAATTCTCTTGATACAAGAATTGATTTTTCTTTTAGATTTTTAACGATGTTTGTTTTATTCTTTGACATAGCTATTGTGTTTTAATGATTAATCCGTTTTTCTAAAAAGTTTTTTAAGGCTGTATGAATAATATGATTCCAACCTGATTCAAAATTATGAAGGCCAAAATCTTTAATATTAGCCGGGAATGTTTCAATTCCTGAATGCGTTAAAATCAATTTTGTTTTATCGCCTTCAGGAAACAACTCGAAGGTTAAGTAGGAAACACCTTCGTAACCAACATAACTCCATGTGTGACTTAGTTTCTTTTCTACAATAACTTCTGTTATTTCGCAACGGTGTAGGTACTGCGGTCCGCTTTTTTCTCCACCAGTAAATTCAAAAACAAAACCTACTTCGGCCTTAAATTCCTGCAAATCAAAATACCACTGTTTCATTAGTTCTTTTTCGGTGATAGCTCGCCAAACATCTTTTGTTTTCGCTTCAAAGATTCGCTCTACTTTATATGTTCCTTTTGTCATTTTTTAGTTTTTAATTTCATCAACTCGTTTTTTAGGCAAGAGCTATTCGGTCGTAGCCTCAATACCATATCGTATTGCCAATTCTAATATATCCATATTTATATCTTCCAGAGTTTTGAATTTAATACAATAACCACTCACGCTCGCTTTACCTATTTTTTTTCCATACGTTTGGGCTAAGTACGTTTTATCTTTGATGCCCATGATGTATACAGAGATTCCAGTTGTGTTTGCACTCAAACCAATTTGGTAAAACTCTCTATTTGTTCCGTCAGAATATTTTATGGTGTAAAAACCATACCCTATATTAGGATTGGAAACGATTTTGCCTTTATCGTCTCTACCATCTAAGAACCACAATTTACATTTCGGAAACACTTGAAGCATGCGCTTATGCAAGACTTGCATGTTGCTGCGTTTGGGTTCAGGTTGAGTGGCAATATACTCTTTGATTTGTTTTTTTATGTTCATGTTAATACAAAATTATAGGCTTTCCAACAATTTGTCCAGGCTATTTATTGTCTGAGTAAATCCTTCTTTGAAGCCCATTTCTATTATTTTTTCCATTCTTTCAAGAGATTCATTGTAAATAGAAATACTGACTTTCGTTATACCATTTTCTTCATTAAAATTTAAATTCCAATTGGAGCCTGGTAAAAAGGGATTTTCGTCTTTATCGGCAAAAACACTTAAAAATTTAAAGTTGATTTTCGGGCTTATAGAAGTATATTCTTGAATCTGCCAACCTATTTCTATTCCTTCAGAGTTTACCATTGAATAAAATCTTCGCCCACCTTCTCTAAAATCCATTCTAATAGTTTTTGATAAGTATGGTTTAGGAGCCCACCATTGGTCAAGAATTTCTTGTTTAGTAAATGCATCTCACACAAGCGAGAGTTCTGCATTAAATTCTCTATCTATAAATACAGTTTTGGTTGACTTGTCAACCCTAAAGTCAAACATTAAATTATTCATTTTTTATTTTTTTTAAGTGTTAATAATACTTCGTCCAATTGATTGAATTTATTTTCCCACATTTTCCTAAACTGATTAATCCACTTGTCTATTTCTTTCATTTTTTGAGGATTAAGGTGGTAATAAATCTCTCTACCGGAGGGTTCAGGTCTTATTAATTCACATTCTTGTAATACTTTAATGTGTTTTGAAACTGCTTGTCGGCTCATTTCAAATTTTTCAGCCATTGCATTGGGTGTTAACGCTTGCACTGCGATTAAGGTTAAAATTGCCCTCCGCGTTGGGTCGGAAATGCCAGTGAATATGTCTTTTTTCATTATTAAACTTTTAATTAAGCAACTTACTGGTTGCAAATATAAGCGCAACTTTTGAGTTGCGCAAATTTAATTTTTGGTGAAGCGATATAAAAGAGCAAGCACACCTTGTGCCCTTTTACTTGTTTAAGTAGTCGTTAGTTTGCTATCGCGGTGTTTAGACAGTATAGTTTTTAGTTAAACCCAAAAGGCGTCTCTTGTATAATAGTCAATCTTTTGCCTTTGATATTTCGATTTTGCTATATATACAAGTTGAAGAAAGAATAAAAAGATCAAGATTTTTGCTTTGGCGAGTGATTCAGTCTTTGAATAAACGGTTCGACGTGTTTTAGTTCCAGGTTCCTATATTAGCTGAAAAACTTTTGCGTTTGGCTTTATGTTTGAGAAGTTCTTCTTCTGTTAAATCGCTATTATAACCGACATAAAACTTATTTTTTATTTCAGATAACAGTATTTAAACGAAGCAGCGCGGAAACAAAAAAATCACATTTCTGTGAGGCTTTGTGAGAACTGCTGTCCCAATCGCCATCGGTGGAACCATCGGGCATTGAGACTTCTAGCCGGGGTGCTCAAAACCTGCTGAGCTTTATGGATTAAGTGTTCGATTAGTTTTCTGCTTTTCCTATTTTTAATTAGCTTCTATGATTAATCGCTTCTTATTTTGAACTAAACACTTCTGAATATTTTAATCCCCAATCTCGAATACCCCCAGTAAATCCTTTCTAATTCGTGTCGCGTTTCCGAATGCGTGCTTTTATGGAACCACATCTGTAACATATATGGTATTTGTTTTTAGTTAAAGAGAAAGACACCTAAGCTGTATTCGTGTTAAAACAAAAAAGCCCCACATTTCTGTGAGGCTTTGTGGGGAACTACTGGGTTCGAACCAGTGACCCTCTGTTTGTAAGGCAGATGTTCTGAGCCAGCTGAGCTAAGCTCCCGTTTTTTTGGTCTGCAAATCTAGTAGAAAAAATTCAGCAGGCAAAAATTATTTGAAAAAATTATGCCTCTACTGCAGAGTCTGGAATTAACATACCGTCTACTAAAACGCGACCGCAATGTTCACACACAATTATTTTCTTGTTCAAGCGAATATCTAACTGACGTTGAGGCGGGATTTTATTATAACAACCTCCGCAAGCATCGCGCTCTACGGCAACTACAGCTAGGCCGTTGCGTGAGTTTTCACGAATACGTTTGTAAGCTTTCAATAGTCTGTCTTCGATCGTAGCAGAAGATTTTTCGCTATCCTTCATTAATTCCTTTTCTTCCTTTTCGGTTTCTGCGATAATTTCTTCGAGCTCTCCTTTTTTTGCCTTTAAATCTTTGTTGCGCTCTTCAAACTCAACCTTGCTTTTTTCCAGCAATTCGCTTTTGATGACGATTCCCGCTTTTGCTTCTTTCATGCGCTTTTCAGCCAACTGAATTTCCAAATTCTGGAATTCAATTTCTTTGGTAATAGCGTCATATTCACGGTTGTTACGCACTTTACTTTGTTGCGCTTCGTATTTTTTAATATTGGATTGAAAATCCTTTATCGCTTGCTTTTTTTCATTGAGTTGGTTTTCCAACTCAGCAACTTCTTCCGTTACGTTGGCCAGCCT
>CALMND010000517.1 GCA_937868565.1 uncultured Bacteroidota bacterium
ACAATATTCGATTTGAGCTTATCTGACTATGTTAAGGGCGTAGATTTACTATACCACGAAAGCACCTTTCTAGAGGAGCATCTCGAGAGAGCAAACAAAACCTTTCATTCTACAGCCAAACAAGCAGCCCAAGTGGCAAAGGCGGCTGGAGTCAAGCAGTTAATTTTGGGACATTTTTCGGCCCGATATTATGATTTGCATCCATTTTTGAACGAAGCAAAGCAGGTTTTTGAAAATTGCGTGTTAGCAGCGGATGGTAAAAAAATTAAAATTTAACAGCTGATTAACTCTTGATTATTGTATCTTTGCACAAGTGATTAAAGTACTGATAGCTGATAAAAATTTTCTGACCCGAGTAGGGCTTGAACTATTGGTGGGTGAGCTAAAAGGTTTTGAATTGGCTCCTATCGTTTGTGGTGAAAAGGAAGATTTGGAAAATCAGCTCGGTCTTTCGAAGCCAAATTTATTGATTACTGACTTCGCCTCTCTTGGTATCACAATCGATGAACTAAAAACGTTTATTAGAAAATTTCCGCGAACCAAATTTTTAGTGATTACGGAAATGTTAAACAAGAAAGATCTGTCCAAGGTTTTGGAATGTGGGGTTACCGGCTTTTTATTGAAGGACTGTGATAAAAGCGAAATTCTTGAAGCAATTAATTCATCCATAAAGGGTGAAAAATTTATCTGCGGGAAAATTGTTTCTTTTTTGACGGCAAGTTCAGAAATTTTAATTAATAATTCCTTTATTAAATCTTTAGGTTGTGATGGCATACCTGTTACCGAACGGGAAATTGATATTATTCGTGGTATTGCTGAGGGACTTTCCAATAAATTAATTGCTGATAAATTAAAATTGAGTACGCATACGGTAAACACGCATCGCAAAAACATCATGAGCAAATTGGGAGTAAATAATACAGCGGGTATTGTTATGTTTGCCGTCAAAAACCGTCTGTTAGAAACGAACTTTGATTTGTTTTAAAACAACAAATCACTTTCTCACCACCTCAGTATATTTCTTTTTTCGAACATAGAATTGAATAATTGCAAACACGATTATTAGTAAAAGAGGTATGGCCACGTTTATAATTTGCCATTTGCCCCTTTGTTGATTTATTTTCTTTTTATCTAATAAGCGTAATTTTACTTCTCGCGAACGTAATTGTAACATGCCCTCGTCGTCCAGTAAATAATTTACACAATTGAGCAGAAAAATTTTGTTAGCGAAAGTTTGCTGTGTGTTACGATCATAACCCAAAGGATAAACTTCACCTGTGCTACGGTCGTATTCGTTTCTGGCTACGTCTCCATCGGCTACCACAATCATCTTAGTTTTCTTTCCTTTGCCCAAGTAGTTAAAATTACTATCGTTTAAAAGTACTGAAGGAAGTCTATATTCTGCATAACTGTTAAATTCTCCTTCTAGAAGACATGCAACGGGTTGATAGGAATTAATGAATTGCGATTCCCGGGGCTTCATTTCTACCATCCGCAAAAATACTCTCGCCGGGGTGTTTTGAGTTTTTGCGTATTTGGAGGTTCTAAGTAAAATGGTTTTTTTAATCCCTTTAGCGGAAACCGTGTCGAGCGTACTTAAAAAATCGAATTTTATTAAATCAAGGTTTTTAACGATTGGATGATTGTTATCAGGTAAAATAAGCGGAGTATATAGCCAAGGAAACAGTTTTAACTTTGCCTGCCCTTTTTCAAATCCAATATTAATTTTTAAATAACCACATTGCATATCCTGAACCAATACCGGATTTAAACGTACACCATATTTAAATAACATGTCTTCAATTTCAAGAGGACGGTTAATGCCAATCGTGAAGCCCTTTCTCAGCGAATCGCGGTTTGTAGAAACTGGATCTATTAACCATAATACCTTTCCGCCGTTCATAATGAACTGATCAATTACGAATTTCTGTTTTTCAGTAAAAGCTGTATCTGGTTGCGTAATAATAATTGCATCGCTTCCTTTTAAGGCAGTTAATTCATGACCGGGGTTTATTTTGGTTTGGTTAACCGAATAATATTCAGAAAGTACCCGCATAAAATCGTATTGAAGCACGGTGTCCAATTCATGGTGGCCTTGAATGAAAGTAACTTCTGGTTTTTTAGTGCGTTGCAACTTTCTAATGGCG
>CALMND010000518.1 GCA_937868565.1 uncultured Bacteroidota bacterium
AAGGTACACTGGGTTATTCCTTTTATCAAAAATACGGTATCTCTATCATGCCATGTTTTTATAGTAAGAAATTCAACTACTTACCGCTTAATTCGACTAGCGCAACTGAATCGACCGCCAAAGTTAAATCGTTTGTACTTAAAATGGGTATTACCAAATTCTTTTAATCCGATAAACAATTAAAACTACTTGAAAATGAAAAAAAATATATACATATCAGCGGTTTGTTTCTTAAGCCTTTTGGTATTCAATACCAACGCGCAAAGTGTAACCTGGGACGTAATAAAAGACGATCCTTTTGATACAAAAAACTTCACGTTTGCAATTGACCCTTTCTTTGTAGAGGTAAATGGCCATAACAATGCTAAAAAGAATGGCGCAGGTTATGCTTTTGGCTGGGGCGTGCGCGCTGAGCATATGATGGGCAAGGTGCTTTTAGCAAATTTTGATGCCCGTTTTAGTTTCGGCACAAACGGGTACCGCAAATCAAATGAAAACACACGAAATTATTTTAACATGGAGGGTGGCGTTGGTTTAATTATATCAAATAAAACGCGTCGTCGTAATGTTCCCATAATTCTGAGTCAGTCAACTTCGGGAAACACCCGCACTACTGTTTCAATCCGCGGAGGTGTGCCGGCTAATGTTCGCAAAATTGTTGCCTTTCGTGGTGGGTTTCAACAGTACACAAACACACTTGGATACGAAAGTAAGGGTTTGGCAGATAGCTTACTAACGTTTACTGCTGGTGGAAATAAAACAACGTTCAAACAAGCTCAAACGAGCACTGCAACAGCGGTATTTACCTACACGGAATCTGCATTAACAGGCACAAATGCTATTACATTACCAATGGATAAATTGGGTGGAATTGCCATTACATCTTTATACGCGGGTTTTCAGTTTAGGACAATACGTAATCTGATTATTGATGTAGCTGGATACGGTATTCGAAGTAATATAATTTATTCTGATTTCTATATTGATTTTATGTTTGCACCAATAGTAGCATTGAAAGATTTTAAAAATAATGATGGTACTAGTTACGATGTAAAATATGAAAGTAAAACACCTTTTGGTTGGAGATTAGGATGGTTTATACGTAAACCGAAAGATCAAGGATTTAGTCAAAAATTCGAATTCGGTTGCCGCCCGGGCTTTAAAGCACCTGCAGGAACAAATGTACCTATTAATTGGAAAAACGCGTACATGATGTATACTCTTGGACTTTATATTCCGTTAAAAATAAAACCTATTTACATGGGTGAATAAAAGGCCTTCGTCATTTATTGAAAAAATCCGCTCCAAAAAAGGGCGGATTTTTTTATTACCCAGACAAAAAGGCCGTTCACTCAGCGATAACATAGTTTTACGAAGTCACAAAACTTTATATTAATTTAATACTTAGTTTAGTAAAAAAAATAAGCATGCAAAAATACCGAGCAGTTATTATCGACGACGAAGAAGACAGCAGAAGTAACACCCGCAGCATGATTCAAAACTATTGTGCCGAGTTGGAAATTGTTGGAGAGGCGGACAATGGCCCCAATGGCAAACTTAAAATTCAGGAATTAAAACCCCACGTGGTTTTTTTAGATATTAATATGCCGGGCATGAACGGTTTTCAGATGCTCGAAGGAATTTACAATCGCGATTTTTGTGTGGTGTTTTTAACCGCATATAGTGAACACGGTATCACGGCTGTTAAAGCCGGAGCCACAGATTATTTATTAAAACCGCTCATGCTTAGCGAGCTGCAGGCAGCTGTTCACAAAGTAGTACAGCATTATGAATCCAAAGGTGCAAATAACCCCACCAAAGCGGAGGACAAAAACATTATTTTAATAAATCACAGTAAAGGATTTACTTTAGTAGATGTAAAAGATATTGTTTGGCTTGAAGCGGATGACAACTATACAAATTTGTATTTACAAGGTCAAAAGAAAATCATTGCCAGCAAAACTTTACGCGAGTTCGAAGCTATTTTGCCAACTGCTGAATTCTTTAGAATCCATCGTTCTTCGCTTATTAATATCAGCTACATCAAAGAATATAACAATCAGGAGGGAGGAGGTATCCTTTTAAGCGATGGAACCGTGGTTCACGTGAGCAAGGCCCGTATTCAGGAGTTTGCTGATTTTATCAAAACGCGCGCCGTATCTCCCAAATAAAATTCTAAGCACGCATAAAGATCGTTTAAGACGCTTTTTGTATTTTTATACTTTATGAGGAAACATAAATTACATAATCCTCATGAGTTAAAGTGTTATTGAATTGTTTCAACTCCGAACCATAAATGTCCAAAGAAAATCAGTGAAAACTTTTTTACTGCTGATATCTTGTTTTCAACTAGTAGCTCAAACGCCGTCCTTTAATTTTCAAAAACTTGGTAGCGAGGACGGTTTAAATAACGCCAATATTTTTAATATCGAGCAACACCAAAATGGGTTACTTTATTTTACCACTCAAAACGGCATCTATTATTACGATGGTTACGCTTGTAATAAGCTTGAAATTGATAGTTTAAAAAGTAATGCGCTACTGTGTGTTTCAATTAAAAATGCCAACGAGTTATATCTATCCATAAGCGACGAGGGTATTGCAAATTATAATTTGAAAACCCAAACATATAAAATCATTCCCGAACTCAGTTTAAAAGAGAACAACGCGGATCAAATTATTGTCACAGATGATTACGCTTATCTTCTCACTGCAGAAATTAAACTCTTAATAATTAATTTAAAAACCGGGAAAGTAATTCCCGACGAAATTAAAAAAAGCGAAGTAAATAATGTCGCATACTGTCTTTATAGGACTAATTTGGGGAAAATACTTGTAGGAAGAAAAGACGGCCTTTATGAAGTAAGGGATGGCAAACAAATAAAGCTATCCGTCTTTCAAAACCAAACGGTGCATTCTGTTACGCAAAACAAGCAGGGAAAATTAATTATTGGTTCGGCTGGAAAAATATTTATTGTTCAGGATGGTAAAGTTGAAACTGAAATTACGCCGGTATACAAAAATAGAAATTCCACCTTTCTGCCTGGCGGCGAAAAAAACATTAAAAATTTAATTGCTGATGAGTTTGGTAGAATTTGGTTTACTTCCTATCCCGACGAGAATTTGTATTTATATAAAAACAATACAGTTTACGATGTGTTTGAAAATTTGGATATTCCTCCTTCACTAATTAACTGTGTGTTTAAGGACGACCGTGAAAATATTTGGATTGGGACATTAAACGACGGGGTTTATTATATACAAAATCCTTTTTTCAATACCTACAATTTTTCCTTCAACAATAAAGATTTAAATGTAAATCAGGTTTTTTTGAAAAACAATCTCATGGTGGCTGCAACTAATAATGGATTGTATGGACTGAACCTCACAAACAATCAAACGAAAGTGCTTTCAAAACCAGATGAAACTTTCTTGGAACCTGTAAATAGTATTACACAACTTAACGACATTTTATATTACACAAAAAGAAGTCAATACGATGTTTCGCCTACTTTATTTTTCGATTCAAAAAACGCTTATAAGTTTAAGCCAGTTATTGCCCGTCAGTTTTGCCCAATTAACAATGGCATGCAAAGCATAGTGGCCGATTGGGAATTAAATGTATTATTGTGTAACGCGGACGGTTCAAAAACGTTAGACACGCTGATTTCATTCACAGATTATCGGATATCAGTGAACGCCATTCTGAAAAAAGACAACTTGCTCTATATTGCTACAAACAAAGGTTTGTTTAACTATGATTTTCAAACCAAGAAACAGCAAAAGCTGGTGCGCAATGAATTAAATTATAATATTAATGATATTGCATTTATTAATGGCAAACTCTACGCAGCCCATGAGGCTGGAATTACCGACGTTTTCGGGCGAAAACTGATTTTGGAGCTAGGAAAATTTAGATTAAACAGCGTTAAAAAAATAAAAATATTTAGTGAGCAAATTTGGTTGGCGACGCTGGACGGAGTATTTATTTGTGATTCAAATTTGGAACCACTCAAAATACTTAACAAAACAAATGGGCTCCCCTCCAGTTCTATAAACGACATAACTTTTAACGATGATAGAGTGAGTATTGCCACTGCTCGCGGAGTGGCCTGTGCAGATTATAAAAATATAATTAAATACAGTACCAGATTAAAACCTGTTACCATCCTAAATGTGAAATGCAATGGAAAAACATTTGAGTCACTGGAAAATTCATTTAGGTTTAAACCCGAAGAGGAAAACATTACAGTATCCTTCTATAGTCCATTTTATAACAGGCCAAGCAAGCAATTTTTTAAATGGCGTATCGATAATGGAGAGTGGAAGTATATTAACAATCTTTCCTTCGAGGCAAATCTAAATGGGGGCGCACATAGAATGGATATTTCTGCTTCGGCAGATAATATTGTTTGGAGCGATAGTACCACCATTACCATAATTAAAGAAGAGAAACTAAGCGAGAAGCGATCCATCTATTGGCTCATCACGTTAGGAGCTTTATTACTAATTGTTTTGATAAGTTTTATTTGGATACGACGGGTAAAAATAAAGGCAAAAAAGAGATTGAAAGACGAACAGCAGGTAAATCTGCTGAAGCATCAGGCTATGAATGCTCTGTTAAGCCCGCACTTTATTTTTAATTCACTTACGTCCATTCAAAATTATATAAACACGAATAATAGTTTGAAAGCTAGTGAATACCTTGCTAAGTTTTCCAGACTTATAAGAATGATTATTGAAAAGTCTGCACAAAGTGAAATCAGTTTACATGATGAATTGTCACGCTTGACTTACTATCTGGAGCTCGAAAAGGAGAGATTTAAGAACAAGTTCGATTATAGTATTCACTTGGAGGATGATATGAATACTCAAGAAATTATGATTCCAAACATGATCATTCAACCTCATGTAGAGAACTGTATTGTTCATGGCATCCTGCCCAAACAGGAGCATGGCCAACTAACGCTTGCTTTTACGCGACTGCCGGGAAGAAAATTCCAAATTCGGATTGAAGACGACGGTATTGGTTTGATAAAAGCAAGAGAACACGCTAAAGCAGGTCATAAATCTCTTGGCACAAGTACCATTAAGAGTATTCTTGAAATTAACTCTAAAATAACCGGGAAAAGCCAGCTTGTAACTATGGTAGATAAGTCGATGAACGACCCTGCAACAAATGGAACTATTATAATAATTGAAATCGAGCTTTAATATTAAAACCAGAATTATATATTTCCTTTTAATTAGCGTGAGTCAGCTTATAGCGCAAAAAAATAATTTGTTGCCGGACACAATTAATTTATGTTCGGGCGACAGTAGTTATGTTGAAATTAAGCAACGTTTTGAGAAGAATATAAGCATCAATTGGACAACGCCTTATAGTATTATTAATAATGCTAAGAAGGTAAAAGCGCTTAAACAGGGGAAGTATTTTGTGAAAGTAAACTCGCCCCTTTTCTCGTCTCCGATAATAGACAGCACATTTGTAAAAATACTCATACGTCCAAAATTGAGTTTGCGTGATACACAGATTTGCAAGGGAAAACCAGTGATGTTGGACGCAAAGAATCCAGGTATGCGTTATATCTGGAACAATGGAGA
>CALMND010000519.1 GCA_937868565.1 uncultured Bacteroidota bacterium
ATTCAATGCCTCTGCGATAACTTTGTTTCACATTTTCTCTAACAGGGCTGCCCACATCGTTTAGCTTACCAGTAAGCACCAACTGATTATTATAAACCATATTATAAAGGTTGCCAATAATATTCCAGTGATTTATTTGCTTGGTATAACCCAGTTCAAAATCAACCATATATTCGGCTTTGGGTAGAGAGGCAGGAGTTGATTGCACAAACTCATCGCGTGTGGGCTCGTGTGCCGACCGCCCTACATAAAACATCAGGTTGCTACTATCTTTGAAAGCATAGTTGAGTCCGGCCTTCGGATTGAAGAACAAATATTTATTGGTAATATTTAATAGGTTGGCATCATTAAAATTATAGGTGAGATAACGCAATTGCAAATCGCCAAACACTTGTAATTTGTCGTTCACATGATAGAATAATTTCGCATACGCATTTCCATCATTCTTCAACCCTTTATCAGTATAATAACGAAAAGGTTCGAGAGCACCACCTGGCTTTGGGGCCGTCCATAAATCGCTCCAAATTACTTCATTATAATGCAATCCAGCATATTGATTGAAGCTGGCGCCTCCGCTAATTTCGTATCTCTTTTCTTTATACACTGCCGAGGTTACCACTCCATAAAAATCATTATCAAGCCATTTTTGTCGGATTAAATCAGTCCCTGGCACTAAATCCCCTGCGCTATTTTCAACTGTTTTAGTTGGTAAAATATTAGGATATACTTCAACCGGTTCATTATATTTATATTCTTCATAATATCCTTCCCCTTTGGTATAATGAAAAGCTAAATTGGTGTTCCATCTGTTAGAAATTTTTTCGTTCCAATGCAACTGATAATGATCCTGTTGGTAATTGTCCGTTTGATTATTGTAAAACTGCGTATTTCCATTTGTATCAGTATACATTCCTGCAAAATTATACGTTCTGTTTCTCTCCATTGTTGTCGCATCAACACCGTACCAAGCCTGATATGTTTTTTCTTTGCCACCAAAAGCAAGAGCCTTAATTAAAGTGGTTTTCCCTACATAAGTGCCTTGGAGAAAATAGGATTTCAAATCCGATGAAGCCCTGTCTATATAGCCATCAGAGCTTAAATTAGATACTCTCCCCGCTAATTCAAAGTGTTCATTCATCAACCCAGTGCTGAATTTTACAGTGTGTTTTCGAGTATTGAAACTACCGTAAGAATTCGAAATTTCACCATTGCTTTTTTGAGCATAATTATCAGTTAACATATTCAAACTTGCTCCAAAAGCTCCTGCTCCATTGGTTGACGTTCCAACACCCCGTTGCAATTGTAAACTCTCCAATGAGGATGCAAAATCGGGCATATTCACCCAGAAAGTCCCTTGACTCTCTGAATCGTTATATGGAATTCCATTAATAGTAACATTGACTCTTGTGGCATCACTACCACGAACACGAATTCCAGAGTAGCCTACTCCGTTTCCTGCATCGGATGTAGTCACTACAGAAGGCATAAAGTTCATTAATGTGGGAATGTCTTGACCTAAATTACGACTAGCAATTTCTTTTTTATTCAAATTACTAAAACTTACTGGTGTTTTTGAAGTTACTCTTAGAGCTGACACCAAGACTTCGTCGAGTTCGTTAGCCTTTGTTGTATCCTTTTTAATCTCTTGAGAGTGAGAAACAAAAGCGATAAAGAAAAATAAAACAGGTCCTATGACCTTCTTGTAAAATAAAGTATTCATCCGTAAATAGTTTTTACGAATAAAAGGGGGAATTATTCTTTTGTTAAATTAATAATAATGTTCCTATGACAAATAAATAGCGTGCACTCTACTATTCGTCATTTTTCCCTTAACAGCATTACCTGTTCAGGTTCCTTGGGTATGATCTCAGCTCGTTATTTAGAGCACCCCTTTGAGACATGACAAAGTAAGTAAATATCAATGACAATTGCAATTGATTTTTTAATAGTTATTTACAATTCAGGTTTCCTTCTTGTTTTCTTGATTTCAGAGACATTCTTTTTATCCTTAATTCGTTTTCTAATTACTGATTTAGGAATCTTGGTTGCCTTTCTAATTTTTGGAATAACTAATCCTTTTTTAATAATTTCTAAGAACCGTTTTATTACAATTTCTTTGTTTTTAAGTTGGCTTCTATCTTCATCACAATTCAAAATCAAAACAAAATCTACAGTTAATCGTGAAGCTAATTTTGATTTTAGTATTTGCTTCTCTTCATTTGATAAGGCCTCAGAATTATCTACATCAAAGGTCAAAACAACTTTGGAAGCCACTTT
>CALMND010000520.1 GCA_937868565.1 uncultured Bacteroidota bacterium
GAAGCCTAATCGTTTTAATTGTTCTTTTTTTTAGTGCCGCAGTATTCAGTCAAAATTCAGATGCAGATAAAGTATTGGGCACATGGCAAACCGGGAGTGGCAAGGGCCGAATTCAAATAACTCGTTATGGCAATAAATATGGCGGAAAAGTTGTTTGGTTATTGAATCCAAATGACGCTCAAGGTAAAATCAAGTTGGACAATAAAAATCCGGATGTGAGTAAAAGAAAAAACACCATAATGGGATTGAGTAATTTATTGGGATTTGAATATGTTGGAAAAGGGAAATACGAGGACGGGACAATTTATGACCCTGAGAACGGAAAAACTTATAAATGTGTGATGCATCTCGAAAATGAAAACACGTTGAAAGTACGCGGTTACGTAGGTATTACACTCATTGGACGGACGGATATCTGGACACGGGTAAAATAAACGCTATCAGTCTAGCGAATCCTGTCAACGCTTTTCAAAAGTTCGATATCTTTCTTGATGAATTTGGCGGCAAAATAAGCCGCCACTATGGCAAACAAAGCAATCAAACAAGCAAAGTAGTGTATGTTAACGCTGAGTATATTTTCGTTTTTTGTCACAAAAGGGCAAAACGCGATCATTAAACCAATCAATAGCCAAAGTACTATCAGTACATAGCACAATTTTACCTGCAAATCTCTGTTTTTATATAAGAAGATGGTAGTAAAAGTTAAAATTAATCCAATAAAATTTAGGGCTATTGCCGCCATATGACCTAGTGTTGAATTAAACAAGTCGTTTTTTATTGGAATGAGAAATACTTCTGTATTACCGCTTGCCGTATCAACGGTATTGCTCGATATAAATAGAAGAGTTATTCCTAAAAAAATAAGTTGGAATAAAAATAAAGTTTGTTTGCGTTGAATCATAGTTCAAATTTAGCATTTTGAATTTTACCAAGTAAATAATTTTAGTTGATATTTGCCCTCCATCATTTCGTTCGAAATTAAAAAGGAATTTTGTGTGAGTTTAGCGAAATAAGGGTTGGTTGTCTTACCAAGTTCTTCAATAGGCTTTAGTTGGTATATTTTGTTTAGTGGAATCAGATAATTATAGCTGATAGAGTTTTTTTTAATATTCGATTTCGTCAATATCCAATAAGAATTTTTTTCAGAATCTATTCTGAATTGCTGTTTAACAGGTAAGGTGGTGGGTTTTGCAAATAACCTTTCTAATTCCGCAATGCTGTCCATACACAATTTTCCATTCATATCTTGTTTGTCTTTACTATAATAAAATTGTTCAACAAGTATATTGGAACTCACAGTATTCTTCTCCAAAATCATCTTCTCCTCATTCATACTCAGGCTATAAACATTAGTGTTTGAATAGAGGTAACATAAACTTTGGTCGGTGTTTTTATAAATATCAGCTTCAATATTTATTTTTCCATCTCCATTTCTTTTAACATCCGCAACTTTAAAGAGGTAAGAATTTAAGGTCTTCTTAGGCCCGACTTGAACATCAACAATTGGAATTTTATAATCGTTCTTTAAAGAAATCTCTCCAACAGAATCGATCTTAATATAGTAGATAGAAGTCGCTGTATTGCCACCAATAATTAGCTTCGGGTTGCTCGGATTGAATTGAGTCTCACTTAATTTTTGGCCAACAAGACTTAATGTTTTCTGCACCGTATCCATACTGAACCCTCCAAACAAATAAGTGTTTTTCTCCGTTTTGTCATTTAGCTTACTGGCTTTTACGAGCTTGCCTTCCTTGGCGTCGATTTGTAGCACCCATTGCCCTAATTTTGGCCCTGTGTTTACACTTACAAATAATAAAACAACATAATAATCAGCGTAAAATGGATGTGCCCAATGAATATTTTTTCTCTCAAAAGGAAATTGCCATTTTAATTCATAATCAAAATTTTTCAACTCCGATTTATAAATATATTTATTTAGATAAAATTGCTTTCCCCCGGAATCGCTCTGGGTTTTAATGGCGTAAATCGTATTCTTAAAATATAGCCTTTCGTTGCCAAACATAGAATTGTTGTTAATTCGGCCGACTTCCACGTTTTCGATTTTGGCTAACAACTCAAAATTTTTATTAACACGTATAACCGTTATCAGATTTTTTTCCTTTTTCTGAATATAAAGATTTAGAAAATCATGCAATGTATCTGAGTAAAGGAGCAGATAGTCTTCTATTTTTCCCGCCCCAAGATTAATAACCAGACTATCTTTTTTGTCAAGTTTAAAATTGAGTTTAAATAGTTGAAAATCAACCTTCTGTTTAGTGCTCACCAGTCCATAAGTGAAAATATGTTTTTTATAAATCTGACTATTCCCGCGCGCAAGATTTAATTCTAGAATTTGTGTACAACCGATCTGGACGGAAAATAAAAGCAGAATGAAGTATGTAAATTTAC
>CALMND010000521.1 GCA_937868565.1 uncultured Bacteroidota bacterium
AATTATACCCTAAAGCTCATTGTTATAAAGGGAATTGATATTCAGCTCACCTTTTTGAATTTCGTTCATAGTAAGATTTGCGAGAGAGTTCAGTTTATAGTCTATTAACATGGTAGATTATCTATTTTGAATCATTCTGTTGTTATACGGAGATTAAAGGTAGGTAATTTAATAACGGTATTATGAATCTGTAAAGTGCCAAAAGTGGTGGTATATGAAAAATCCAGCGAGGCGAGGACGGTTTTGCGAAAAGAATAAGTATTACGTAGATGATGGTGGAATCAGTAACAGATTTTCCAACCACGAAAAGGTCGGTGATTATAAGCGCAATTAAATAAATTTTTGTGACGTTTATGCCGAATACTACGGGTATGGTTTTTACGTTTTGGTCCTTATCACCCTCCATATCACGAATGTCCCAAAAGGCTTCACCAACCATCACATATATAAACAGGCCGAGAAAGTAGGTTTTAAAAATTTCATAAAATGTTTGTTCTGTATTTGTGTAAAAATAGGCAACAAAAGCGAGTGGCAACGTCCATATAAAAAGAGCGGAGTAGATATTCTTAAACAACAAAATATTTTTAGAGCGTATTCCCTTATAGAGCGGATAAGTATATAAAAACGTAACAGGAATAAAGGGGAGGTAAGGAAATACAGAACGATTTTTCAGCGGCAGGATAATTAGGGGTATTAGACAAAGTATGATGGAAAGGACGAGAAAAAAATTTCGCTCTTTTGGTAAAATCGCTTCTTTGGGTTGATTGATGGCATCTAATTTATAATCGTAAGCTCTGTCGAATATGTACAATGCAAAATGCCACAGGGAAAAGCCAATCACTACTGGCCAGGCCGTGGGTTGTTTTGCAAGGTTAGTATATACGTTGATTAAAAGAAATAAGAAAATAATACTGATATGTATCCTGTATTTTACAAATGGATAGTAGATTTTGTTGAGTATAAACTCGAAGACCAACATTAAGTTTAATTTTTAAGCGGTTTTCATTTTAAATAGTTCGTATTGCTTATGCTCAATATTAAATAAACCCAGCGTTTTTTCCTGAGGAACCGAAAACCACTCATGTAAAAGCGAACTATACAGGTGCCTGAAGTCTATTTCAATATCTAATCCGCTTTGTTTTTCTACTTCGTTTTTTATTTGCGGTAAATTTCCAATCATTTGACTTTTTAGTTTGTTACCGAAAAGGTAAATAGACGTTGCATCACCATGGTCGGTGCCAAAAGCGCTGTTGGATTTTATTTGCCTTCCAAATTCAGAGTAGGTCATCACCGATACGTTCTCAAAACAATTTAACAGTTTCAAATCTTTGATAAATATGGATACGGCTTCCGAAAGAATTTTAAGAAATATGGCGTGCATACCCAGAGTAGGGTCATTTTTACTTGTCTGGTAAGCATGTGTATCGAAGCCACCCAGACTCAACACATAAATTTTTGTGCCAAGTCCACCGGAAATTAGTTTGGCCACAGTTTTTAATTCCTGTGCGAGATTATTTTTATTAGGATAATCAACAAGGTTTTTCCCTTTGCCTGCAGCTACTTCTATTTGTTTGGCATATGAGTTGGTTAGTGTTATTGTGGAATCAAGAAACTCCATTAGTTGGTTATAATTTGTGTTGGAGACAGGAGCAATTTTGCATTTGTTTATTTCAGTGAACGTTTCAAGATTATCTACCACATGACTAAAATTATGAAATTGGCCTTGGCAGGTATCACTTACAATATTGCCAACCGTTATAGCAAGTGGATCTGGAAAATGGAGATTGGGATATTTATCCGGAAAATGCTGATGATAAATATCTAATAACCGACCTAGCCAGCCTGTGTTCCATTGCTCGTTCGAGGGCGAGCCGCTGTTCCAGATATCCATAGACCTGAAGTGAGAGCGATTTGGCGAAGGATAACCAACATTGTTCACAGCGCACATTTCTCCCTCTTTGTAAAGGTTGAATAAGCCTTCCATACTTGGATGAAAACCCATTGCACCTGTTTTTAAAAGTTTGCTTTGAGGAATTAGAATGTTTTCGCGATGTTTTATGAGGTTGTCAAAAGAATCCAATGGAACGATTGCACTCAGGCTATCGTTACCACCAACCAGTTGTATCAACACTAATATGTTATCGTTTTGCAACATTTTACTTTCTAGTGAATATTTAGCATTGGCAACGTGAACAAATAGTTTAGAGCTTTTCTGAGATTTAGTAAATGCTTCTCATTGCCTGCTATCAGGCTCTCTAAAAGCTCTTTGTCCGATATATTTTTATTATTTTCACCCATTAAGTTTTTAAATTCATTCTTAACATCGGTACTTAAATTTTCATTAAAGTGAAATGCACTCAAGTAATTTACAAACTCGTCAACGGAAGTTACTTTGCTTTCTTTAACAAGTTGGGAATAATTTATTTTAACTCCTAAATTATCCATGGAAGAATCAGAAAGGCTAAGCTGGTTGATAAACTTTTTTTTATTTTGAAGAGATGCCGAATTAATCCAGAGTCGGCTATAACCGGGAGCCTGATAGTATGCTTTCCAACCGGCAACGCTTGGCGGTTTTAGGAGTTCCATTCCCATTTTATTAACAGACTCAAAAGTGTCGGCCCAGAAGGTGTAATTTTTTGTTACGTTCGTTGGGATTGAGAGTGGTAAAAAGTGTAATAGGTCGAATGTATATTGCACAGGGTTTTTAATTCTGGCACTCGTTTCCATTAAGGAATAAAAATGTTCACTGCTCAAAAGCGCTATTAATACGGGTTTCACTTCGTAGTTATTTTCTATCAACAAGTCCGCCAGAGGCTGAATCACTTCTCTTTCGGCTTGTTTAGATATTTCTTCGGAACAAAACCAATTGTAGATTCTTTTCACGAAATGAACGGCGGTCGCTTTTTTTTCGAAAATGACATCTATTATATCTTTGTATTCGTTCGAACCTTTGTTTTTAAATTTGTGCGCTCCTAACCTTGAGGAAAGCTGTTTAACAGTTTTATCGTGAGCATTTTCATCAAATTGGACACCTATTTTTTTATGAGGGTCTTCTGCAAACCAACCGGTATCTTTCCAACCTGTGAGAATCTTTGCGATTTCGGCAATATCTTTTTCCGTGAAATTTGTATAATCTCCTTTGCCCGCCATTTCTCCTCGTCCTAACGTAAATAGCTCTAACAGTTCTCTCGCATAATTTTCGTTGGGATTTTCTTTTGTGTTTTCGAAGCCACTCAAAAAGCGGAGCATGGCTGGGTCAACTGTAATATCTTTTGTTATTTGCTTAAAATTTCCCCAGGCATTATTATGTAAGTATGTTATGTGACGATATTCATATTTGTGCTCAATGACATCGGAAATGGAATAAAAATTTAACCAAAAATAAAGCATCTGTTGACGGGGTGAGCAGGGATTGTCGTAAGTAAAAGAAAGTAGCCAGGCACGTAAGCTTTTTTTCCGGTACTGTTCATAGAACACATCTGTTCTGTATGGCGCATCAATCCAAGAGTAACCAATAGGAACCAAACGATCTTCCTCAAATTCAAAGTTCAGTGGAATCGATTTTTTTGGTGAGTCGTTTATAAGTTTTTCAAGAATCTTTTGTAAATCATTTTTTTCGAAAATTTCTAAATGTTTCTGCGAAAAGCCTAGTGTAGCTCTACGCAATAGAAAAATAAGTTGTTTTTTGCTAAGTCCACCTTTGATTTTTTTTATAGGGGCTGTTTGGAAAGTTTCAATATCGCAGGAAGTCAGTCCAATTCCTGACAAAAGAGCAACCAAAGAGGTATTAACTATAAATTCTCTTCTTTTCATTACCAACCTTTAGCAAATTCAAATTTTTTATTTGGCTCAGTACAGGTAAAATTAAGAATATTATTGTGTATTGGAAGTATGGATTTTCTGCATGTTGTTAATCCTGTTTGTTAATTTTCATCAGTTCAATTTTCGCAGTTAGTGTATC
>CALMND010000522.1 GCA_937868565.1 uncultured Bacteroidota bacterium
TTGTCGGGCTAATTGTTCTACGGTGTTTCCGTTATTTTTTGGCTGCTCAAATCCGACTTGAACTTGCGCATACAAAACGCTTTTCATGTGAAGCAGCAAAAAAACAGTTACAATAGCTATACGTTTAGAAAAAACCATAAGGTAATACAATAAAGATAGCGTCTTATTCCAGCATTTTAAAGTTGTTACTGGTTTTTTTCGTTTTTTTCACAATTAGGTAAAAAGTCTTAAAGGATAGAATGAGCTGGATAAAGAATTCAATAATAATTTTGGAAAAAACTTTAGTTATTAAATCCTAGGAGGACTCGGCTTCCGTTTTGTTCGAATTTAATAAAGTCAGTAAGGTTTGACATTAAAAAAACGCCACGTCCGCTTACTTTATCCACATTACTAGGATCAGTGGGGTCGGGTAAACTTGCCGGATCAAAGCCTTGACCTTCGTCTGTAACAGAAAAAACTAGTTTATTGTCGTCAGATTCAAACCCTATTTTCACAAACTTTTCGGGATTATCTTTACTCCCGTGTATAATAGCGTTATTGACAGCTTCGGTTACCGCAATTAACATTTTACCATAACAATCTTCGTTCACATTATAGACTTCACAAACATCATCAATTAAACGCTCAATCAACCTCAGATTTTGAGTGTTTGCGTTTATCTTCAAAGTTTGGTGTTTGGTAGGTATCATTTAATCATGCTATTGAAATAATTGTTTACGCGATCTTTGTAATAGGGTGTTAAACTTGGGGGTACCGTATTTAACAACTCCATTTCCTTTTCTTTTAGTCTTTTATACTCCAAAAATTGATTAGGGTTGCTTAAATCTTGATTTTTGGCCTCATTACTTTTTCTTTGTTCATCCTGTTCCCTTTCGCGTTCTGCTTTCTCGCTTTCTAAAAGGCGACTTAAAATTTCCTGCTGGCGCTTCATGGTTTCATTGCTAAGTTGCTTATTTACAAGCTCTTTCTCGGTTTCTTCCATCATATTAGCAATATCGCCACCGGGGTTTTTCCCCTTATTTTTCATTTTGTCCATTAAAGCTTGCATCTGCCTTCTTAAAGCCTCCTGCTGAGCTGCCATTTTGGCAAACTGTTCACTGTTTCCTTGGCCATTATATCCGGGTAAACCACTTTGACCCGGTTTTTGGCCCTTTTTATCCCCCGGTTTTTCTCCAGGTTTTTGACCCTTACTCATGGCGTCCTTCATGTCTTGCAACTGTTTGTTAAGTTGTTCTTGCATTTTGCGCATGCTCATACCTGGGTTTCCCTGGTTGGATGGTTTTTTGCCTGAAGACGAGCCAGGGTTTTTGCACTTACCGCTCTTTTTACTTTTACTTTTACTTTTTTGCTTTTGTTTCATCTGCTGCTGTGCCTGTTCTAATGATTCATTTATTAATAAAGCCAATTTATTAACCGAGCTCATAGAAGATTGTGCCCTCATTTTGCTTTCACCCACATTTCTCTCGGCTAAGGCCTTTACGGTTTTATCCATGTTAGTGTGAATAGCGTTAATTTCACGATTTACAAGTGCACTTACCTGAGGAGACCTTTTACTAAGAGCTAAAAGACTATCCTCTATTAATTTGCTATCGTCCTTTAATTTGTTTTGAGCTTTAGGTATTTCTACATATTGTGGGTTGTCTACCCTTACTTTATCCAAAGATTTTATCACCTCCTCTTGCGCAAAGGATAGATTAAGAAGATTTTCCAGAATCTGGCGCATAGTTTGGGCATTTTCTTCTTCCTGTTTGTCTTCCTCTTCTTCCATAGATTTTTCCAGTTCCTCTTTCATTTCCTCCATTTTTTCTTCGGCCTCTTTTTGAGATTTAGCAGCTTCTTTTTTATTATTTTTACCTAATTGCTCGGAGCTTTTTTGCATGCTTTTGCTTACTTCATTTTGCTTTTGCTCATTTTCCGGCATTTTCATTGGCTCTTCCAACTCTTTATTTTTTTCATGTAAATCTTTCAAGTCCTTTTTTAAATCTTCAAACTGTTTGCTTATTTCTTCCTGCTTTTTTTCAAGCTCTTTTGGATCGGCTTTTTTATCTGCTTTCTCGTCTTTCTTAGCCATGTCTTCTTTTTTCTGATTTGTGTCGGGGGGAGTTGAAACGTCTTTCTTATCTCCTTTTTCGTCAGGGTTTTTATTGTCTGGATTTTTCTCTCCTTTATCTTCCGCTTTTTTTTCCTCTGGTTTTTTTCCTTCCGTTTCCTTATTTAAATCATTTTCTTTCTTTTGCAATTCCTCTAATTTATCAATGGCATTTTGCATTTTTTGTTGAACCTCCAGTTGTTTGAACATTTCAAGATTACGGTCTAATTCCTTTTCAATGTCTTTATTCGTTAATTTTAATTCATCTAATTTCTCCTGTACCTGATTCTTATCCAACTTATCCAGCATTTTATTTAATTCGTCAAACAACTTTTTCATTTCAGGGGTCATAACGTTTTCAAACAACTGTTCCAATTGTTTTTGCTTTTCCATAATGCTCTCGTCGGTTTGGCTGAACTCGCTTTGCTGTTTGTTGTTTAACTGATTTTCTTGTTTTACTTCATTAATTTTATTTTGAAGTTCTTGTTGTTTTTTAATGAGGTCTTCTATTTTCTTTTTCTCCTCATAGCCTAATTGCTTCTTATCATTAACTTTTTTCGACAATTCATTTACATCTTTTTGAAGTTGTTTGGCTTTTTTAATGCTTTCTTCCAAATCTTTTTTGATTTCCGAATTGTTTTTTTCAGTGGATTGATTTATTTCATCTTTTGTGGGAGCCTTAAAAACCATCAACTGTGTTTTGGATGATTTGGCCCCATTCACCCCGTCATTATCAAAAACTTCAAAATAATACTCTACTTTATCGCCTGGTCCCAGTTCAAATTGTGAAGCGTCAAAAAAGTAAAAATACGACTGACTGATATTTGTTTTGGAAAAAGAAACCGGAAAGCTGCCATTCGTTTCCACCAATTTGTTGTTTGAATCAGTTACAAACTTTTTATAGTGAAAATTAAGCGCCGTGAAACCATAATCATCCTTTAACTGTCCGCTGAAATAAATACTCTTTGGATTTAAGCTGTCAGGTTTTTCGCTCACATTGATAGTAGGATACTGATCTGGAATTACATTGATGTTGTAACTAACGGAATCAGGACTTAATAAAACAAATTTATTTAGTGCTTTAATGGTGTAATTGTTGCTATGAAGGAATTTTCTTGAAAAACTAAATTGCGTTTCGGAATTTCTTGAAGGCACAGCAGCACTATCTGCAAACTGCATTCGTAACTCGTCGGTGTTTTTAGTGTTAAAAACCCAGCTTACTTTCGTTCCTTGTGGCACCTGAATGTCGCCGGTGTTGGAGATGTTCTCATTTGGTTTATTAAGGTAAGAAGGATAGACAAGTTGAAGATTAAATTGCAAAAGGGAAGGCTTTGGAAGTACATTTAATTGGTATTCTTTTGATAAATAGCCCGCCGCACTTAGTTGAAATTTAGTAGAGCCCTGAACATTAGAAAATATATAATGAAAATTGACCTTGTCTTCTTTTTCCAATTTGTATTCAATACCATTCATCTCTATAAAGACCTCATTGGGTATTTGTGCTCCGGTAATTTTAACTTCCAAATTGTAATCCTGGGTTTGAAGGGCTTCCAGGTTTTTATTTACGATATTAAATTGAAAAGGCATTTCTTTTTCGTAATAGGTTTGATAATGCACCAGACGAGTTGCGCTTTTTGTGATAATCTGGGGCCAGATTATCGCAATGAGCGTGGTGATCAGTAAAAGAGGTAAAATATATTTGAGGTACTTTCTATTTTCATTCAAATCAATAGCCGTTGCAAAGGGCACCGGATTTAGATCATTTATTTTTTGATTGATGCCCGCCAAAAGCAAATCCTGTGAGCCACTGAGTAAACGGTTGTTTTGTAATTGCAACACGTTAAGTAATTTATCTTTTACATTTCCAAAATGGTTGCCTATGATAACCGCAGCCTGATCGTAAGAAATTATTTCCCCTATTTTATTGAGTTTAAGGAGAGGGATGGCGATGTATTTAACCAAAACTATCACAGTCGCAGTCAGAAATCCGAAAAATAAAACCCCCCGGATAGCGGAATTAAACTCTCCAAAGTATTCCAGAGAAACCACCGTTAAAAAAGCAGCTAATAAAATGCCACTGGCATAGAGACAACCTTTTATTAACTGGTTTTTGTAGTACCGTCTGATGAACTCATCTAGTTTCTGAATTAGTATGTTATTCGGCTCCTTCAATCTTATTACTAAATAAGGTGATTTTTCGGCCATATTTCATAAAACGCCATCAGCACCACCTCTTACAAATATAACGAAGTATAGCCTGTAATAAAAGCCGGAAAGATGTTAAGAGTTCTAAAATTAAGGGATAAGTCCTAAAATTATTGATTTTACAAGCTGTTTGCTAGAGCCGACTATCGCTCCGAAGGGTTTCAGTCCTTCATGCAAGTATGTTGATATACAGGGCTCAATATTTGCCATTTATAAACGCAAAGTGCTAGCTTATAAACTAAAAGGCACCTTCCAAACAATAGAGCAGTTGAAGTATGCCACATAAGCTACATTTGTTTAAGTGATTCAGTAAGACTCTAGAGGAACTTGAAAACAAAAATTTAGCTAATAAATGAAAAATGAAAACGAAGGCAAAAGTGATTCACTAAAATTAATCCCTTCATCTTTAAAACGTAATTCATGAAAATCTTAAAAAATTCTAGTATGAAAAGCAAAAAATTAGTCAGCCTTGTTCTTTTAATGTGCCTGGTTTTGTTAAGCACGTGCAAAAAGAAAACTGTAACCCAGCCTGAGCCTGAAGTTTCACCTTTGCCCACCATATCAACAAGCCCAATTACCTCCATTACAGAGGCTTCGGCAATTAGCGGTGGAGCCATTATTTCTGAAGGCACAAGCCCCATTATTTCCTCCGGCATATGCTGGGATACAATTCCTGCACCTGACCTAACAAGGGGTGCCTTATCGAAAACCACAGGCGGCACTAATTATACCTGTACCATTAGCGATTTAAAAGTCTATAAAAAATATTATGTAAGAGCCTTTGCTACGAATGGTAGTGGAACCTCTTTTGGTAATGAAATATCCTTTACCAGTTCTGACGTATGGACAAAGTTGGGGGCTCCATTGTCTCCTCTTCAAATCTATTCTATGAAAGCCAAAGGAAATCAGGTATATATATGCAGTAGTAATGGATTGTTGTATTCTGCTGATGCAGGTGATACCTGGCAGAATGTTGGGTTCACGAATTCAGTCGTTAATTCAGTAGGCATAGGCGATAATGTGGTTTTTGCAGGCGTGAACAATCTTATTTACAAAAGCATGAATAATGGAACGAATTGGACATTATTAAGCACAAACATACCTACAATTAGTGGTGTTACTGATTTTTTGATTAACAGTGATGAGGTTTATGCAAGTTTGTATGATGGTGTGTATTTCTCGTCAAATAAGGGGAATACCTGGTCATATATTAATAATGGCTTAGCATCTGGCACTTATTATTTCAGGATTTCCAGAGTCGGATCTACTATTTTTTGCGCCGATGGATATAACCCAGTAATATATAAAACTATTGACAAAGGGCTTAATTGGAATAAATCCAGTGCTTATGTTAATGGTTATAGTGGTCAAATTTCTGATATGATATGTGTGGGCCCTAATATTTATACGTCTTGTAGCGTTGGCTGTTTTGTTTCAAACAATGAGGGACAAAGTTGGTCGAAATCATTGGCCTTGGCTAATGCAGCTTGTCGTTTTTCAGTTTCAGATTCCACTGTTTTTTGTGCTTCTAGTTACGGTTGCAACATATCCTATAATAATGGGAAAAACTGGCATGTAATTACTAGAAATGGTCTTCCTAATCAACAAATTAATAGTATTCTAATCACTCCAAAATATTTGTTTGTTTATTTTTTGCAATCATTTTCGGTGTATAGGCTTCGGCGTTAAGTACATTCTATTTATTGCAGGAGCACTTACTTGCTATGAATTCTAAAATAGCCCATTTAAATTAATTCCAAGCAAATATTTTTTGCGAAAACGAGTGCATTTCTAAAATTTGCATCTATTGCGCTTTTACAACAACTACCGAATCCCTATACCCTAAATAAAGATTTCTATCAATGAATTTTGCGTGAACGTTTGCCTCTGAGTTATTCAGGTTTTTACACACTTCATCAAAAGTTTTATAATTATAGCTGCAAAAAACACTATCCCTTTGGTAATAAATTAGTGTTTCATTTACCTGAAATTGTTTGAGATTTTTAATAGAAATAACTTTACTAAAGGCTCCGAAAATATCAAACACGTATATACCGTTATCCGGACAGGTTAAAAAGAGATAACCGTTATGTTCTAACATAAAGGTGGGTGTTAAATTGGTTTGAAGAATCTGTTTTAAATTTCCTGTGGAGCTTATTTTTTTTGAGTTTTCGTTAAAGCGGATGAGCTCATTGTTTTGTTTATTATAAATCCAGAAACTGTTATTGGCACTGGCGCATACCAAATCGGTTTGTTCGTAACCCAATTTTTCCAAAGAAACATTTTCGCTGTTTACCGAAAGTTGATTATCCAAAAAAACAATTTGTTGAAAGTCGCGGTAATACAACACCAATTTCAATGGATTTGTAGCATCCAGACTAGTGATGTTTCCGAGTTTTAAATTACTATATCTGGCAAAAAACTTACCGGAAGGTAAAAACTTCATCAGCTCGTCTTCTTTAATTGTATATATATTCCCAATATTGTCTGCGTTAAAAAAATCAGACTTTACTTTTATCACCAGATGTTTTGGTTTCTCCTGCTTTGTGAAAGACAGAAAAATCAACGCGACCGCTAAAAAGATAACTATTTTTTTCTGTTTCAAATTACTGGATATTCAGTTTGATTATCTCTTCCAAAATTTCTCTTCCGTTACTTAAACGTGGTACTTTAAACTGCCCGCCAATTTTTTTATTTGCTTTGAGCCAATTGTAAAAACTTCCTTTCGGCATTTTTCTGACTCGTGGAAAATGTAAAACAAAGTTATTATATCTTTTGGCTTCGTAGTCGCTGTTTTGTTTTTTTAGCTCTTCATCGAGCACAGCCACAAAAAACTCGAAATTATTTGGTTCCTTTTCAAACTCAATCAACCATTCGTGGGCGCCGGCGTTATCGCTCATAAATACCGGGGCTACCGTGTATTCCTTTACCATCGCATGCGTTTTATCACAGGCCAGAGCAATGGCAGCTTCTGCATTGTGTACCATCAATTCTTCACCAAAAACATTGATATATTGTTTGGTGCGCCCCGAAATTTTAAAACGGTAAGGGTTTGTTCCGGTAAACTGAATCACATCTCCCAGCTCGTAACGCCACAAACCGGCGTTGGTTGTTATAATCAAAGCATAATCCGTTCCAATTTTCACTCCTTCCAAATTTACAATGCGGGAATAATTACCAGTTGCATAATCTTTCAGCTCCATAAACTCATAAAAAATTCCATAGTCTAGCATCAATAACATTTCGTCACTTTTTAATTGGTCCTGAATTCCAAAAAAACCTTCCGAAGCGCTGTACATTTGCATGTAATTGATTTTGTCATTATCAAAAATAGTTTTGAATTGTTCGCGATAAGGTGAGAAATTAACACCTCCGTGAAAATAAACTTCGAGATTGGGCCACACTTCTTTTATTGAATTTACTTTTTTCTTTTCAAGAATGCGTTTTAAGAGAACCAGCATCCAGCTGGGAACCCCTGCTAAACTAGTCACATTTTCATCCATCATACTCAAAGCCATCTGCTCTAGTTTATTTTCCCATTCATCCATTAGGGCGATGTTCAGATCCGGCGCTCTGAAAAATTCGGCCCACATGGGTAAATTGTGAATGATGATGGCGCTCACATCTCCGTGAAACGAATAATGGTCGCCAAAATTATCTTCTTTAAAACTTCCACCCAATGCTAAATTCTTTCCAGTAAACAATTGGGTTTCAGAATTATTATAACAATGCAGAGTTACCATATCTCTGCCGGCGTTGTAATGACAGCCATCGAGGCTCTCCTGACTTACGGGCAAAAATTTGCTTTTATCAGTAGTGCCGCTGCTTTTGGCAAACCATTTCATTTCCGAATGCCATAATAAATTTTGCTCTCCCCGTCGCGTTCTTTCTATCCAAGGTTTCAAACTTTCGTAATTACTTATGGGAATGTTCTTTTGAAACTTATGGTAGTCCGTTACATCATTAAATCTATTTGCCAAACCGTATTCCGTTTGACTTGCATCTTTCACCAAACTCATCATCCATTCACGTTGAACCTCGTTGGGATATTTAATAAATAGTTCGATTTGGTGCATGCGCTTTTTCATCAACCAACTGGCTATAGAGTTAAGAATAGGCATTACTTTTTAAATTGTTTTAGCAGTTCACTCAAACTTAAAGCGTTAAGACAATTTTCTTTATCCAGCATTCCTTTTCTTGCCGAACACACCCCGTAATACATGTCGTGAAATCCTTGCATGTGATGCGCGTCGGGATTGATGGATATTTTGACGCCTTTTTCAAGGCAATATGGGATCCAACGCCAATCTATATCCAATCGGTAGGGGTGCGCGTTTAACTCCATAGAAACTTTGTTAGCGGCGCATGCATCAATAATTTTTTTGTGATTAATGGGATAACCTTTCCTTGCCAATAACAATCGTCCCGTAGGATGACCCAAAATGGATGTATAAGGATTTTCAATGGCACGAATTAATCTTTCGGTGGCTTTTTCTTCATCCATTTTTAGATTAGAGTGGATAGAAGCGACCACGAAATCAAATTTTTTTAAAATTTCCTCAGGATAATCTAGTGAGCCATCGTTTAAAATATCACTTTCAATACCTTTTAGTATTTTGAAATTTGTGTAGTGAGCATTTAATGATTCAATTTCATCATGTTGTTCGATAACTCTTTCTATACTAAGTCCACTGGCATATACAGCCGTTTTGGAATGATCGCAGATACCGAAATATTCGTAGCCTAATTCTTGACAATAGTCTCCCATTTGTTTGAGTGTATGCACGCCGTCGCTATATGTACTATGGTTATGAAGAATTCATTTCAGGTCGCTTACTTAAATTAATTTGGGTATTTTGTTTTTTTTGTCCATTTCAACTTCACCTATACCTTCGCGCAGTTCCGGTTCAATGTATTGCATACCCAAAGCTTCGTATACACTTTGTTCACTTTCGAATCCTTTTTTGCTTAAACTCTTTAAATTAATTTGCTGAAGGTGTTCATTTGTGGAACTTAATTCTACTCTCCTCAAATTAAATTCTGAATCTTCAGAGAAAAAATAAATTGGTTTTAAGGGTAAATCAGTTTCTGGTAAATTAGACTCAATGTCGGAACTTTCACTCAGAAGTATCTCAATGTTATCAATTATTTCCAGCTTCCTGGCCAATTGTCCTACCAAAGCCACTTTAACCTTGGGATATGTCTCTTGAATTATTTTAACTAATTCTAAGCAAGGTTTTTCTAAAGAGGCATAATGAAATTTATTTTGGTTGGATAATTTAAATTCGATGTTTTGTTTTACCTGTGCCTGTGTTTTTTCACCAAAGCCTTTGAGTGTGATTAGACGGTTTTCGTTACAGGCATACAACAATTCACCAATGCTCTCAATGTTTAATTCAAGCCAGAGCTGTCTTACTTTTTTTGGTCCTAAACCTTTAACTCCAAGTATCTCTATAACTCCTGCCGGAGTTTTTTCAAGCAAATCCGTTAATTCAGCGGTGGTACCTTGCGTCATCAAATCTACAATCTTTGCCGAAATTCCTTTGCCAATGCCTTCTATGGCTTCAATGTCTTCTTTTGTTTTAGCTTGAAAATCATAACGTAGTTTGGATAATTTAAACGCGGCATTGGTATAGGCTTTTGTTTTAAACGGATTTTCGCCGTGAAGCTCCATTAATTTAGCACTCATTTCAAGCGCTTCAACTATATCGTCATTACTCATTTGTAAAAATGTTTGGTGAGAAGAAAATCAATTTTGTTGGGCCAGCAAGGCACCTGCTATTAAAAGATCAAAGGGTGAAGTAATTTTTATGTTTTCTTCATTACCTTCAATTAACACAATATTTTCCCCGATAGACTCAAAAACGGCCGCATCATCTGTAAATACCGACATGTAATTTTGTTCAAAGGCTTTTTTAATTTTTTCTACCAAAAAACACTGTGGCGTTTGAACGATTTTAAATTCGTTACGGTTCACGGAGTTGTTTACGTTGTTGCTAATTTTCCGCATGCTTTCATTTATTGAAATGCAGGGAACGGCATTGCCTTTTAATAAGGCAGTTTCATAACAATTTTTAATGGTCTCGAGCGAAACGAATGGTCTGGCTGAATCGTGTATTCCTACAACAGCAGTATTGTCATTAATCAGCGGTAAGCCGTTTTTTACGGAGTCGAACCTGGTTTCGCCCCCAAATGTAATTGCAATGTCTTTGTTTTTCAATTCAAATTTTTCTATCAAGCCCTCAAGATGCGCCTTATAATTTTTATGAACACTGATAATTATTTTAATATTCTGGTTGTAGTTCAAAAAGCAGCGAATTGTCCGAATTATAATTGGAACGCCATTTATTTCTATAAACTGTTTCGGTCGGTCGCTTTTCATTCTACTACCTATACCACCTGCTACTATAATGACGTATTGTTGCACTGTTTGATTGAAATGTGTTCCGAATTTAATAAAAAAAGGTAAGATTTCTGATTTTCGTTTACAGTAAGTCAGCGCGATAATTAATAGAGTTTATCTTAATGTTGGTTGCATATTCACGAGAGCCCTAATCAATTTCCAATAATACCGGACAGTGGTCGCTGTGCATAGCTTCAGGAAGTATAACTGCCCTTTTCAATCTGTCTTTTAGGTTGTCACTGACAATATTATAATCAATGCGCCAACCCAAATTCTTACCCCGGGAACCGGCTCTGTAGCTCCACCAGGAATAGTGATGAGGGTCTTTATTGAAGTGTCGGAACGTATCTATAAATCCGGAATTAATAAATTGCTCCATCCATTCTCTTTCTTCGGGCAAAAACCCACTTGTGTTGGCATTGGATTTTGGGTTATGTATATCAATCGCACGATGGCAAATATTGAAATCTCCAGAAAGAATTAGGTTGGGCCTTTCCTTTTTTAACGCATGGATGTACTTTGTGTAATCGCTCAGCCATTGCATTTTAAAAGCCTGCCGCAAATCCCCACTACTTCCACTGGGGTGATAAACGCTCATAATGGATAAATCCCCAAAATCGGCCCTCAGAATTCTTCCTTCGTCGTCGTACTCTTTTATGCCACAGCCATAAATTATGTTGTCAGGTTTTGTCCTACTAAATATGGCAACTCCGCTGTATCCTTTTTTTTGAGCTGGATACCAATAATGATGGTAGCCCATTTCTTCAAACTCAAAAACTCCAACCTGATCCGGGCTGGCCTTAATTTCTTGGAGACATAAAACATCTGGCGAGGATTGTTTTATCCAATCAATAAGACCTTTGCCCATGGCTGCCCTAATGCCATTTACATTGTAAGTTATAATACGCATGAAAAGGTGAATTTAAAATAAATAATTGAGAAAATCGGCCCTTTATTTTTTCTTTGTTTTGGCTGGTTTTGTTTTTTCCAAAAGGGCCACTATCTTTTTGAGGTAGGCTACTTCGCCGTACAGGAGCTGATTCTGTTCTCTTAAGTACTTTAGCTCTTCTTCTTGTTTTAGATAGGTTACCTCGGGTTCGCGGGCAAAAAAGTGCTTAACTCCACCTTGAGAATATTCTTTCTGAGCAGAATAAAGTGAGAAAAAATCACAGTTGAGAATCTTGCCAATTTTATTCAATAAATCAGTATCCACACTTTCTCTTTCGAAAATGTCATAGACTACATTGCGACTGCGACTGATTTTTTTCGCAAAACCGGTTATCGAAAGGTTTTGTTTGTATACTTCTTCCCTTATCTTTTTTCCTATATGAACTGGCATATCCAAAGGTAGTTTGCGAATAAAAGATTAACACGTTTTAATGGTATCATATTTTAGTGCATTATGCATTTTTTTATAGTACATTTGTATCAGTTAATATAACATTCAGTAATTTCAATACCCAATGAATATTCCTAGATGCAAAAACCTACTTATTATGCTAATACCCCCTGTACTTCTGCTATGCGAATGCGAGGAACCATATTCTCAATCCCCCAACAAGAAAATTGTTACCACCAATTATAAGGTTAATGAGAAAATCAACTTGGTAAGCTTTTTTGTTCCGGCCAAATATTGGGAGATTATTTCGCCCGGTCATCGGGTAATTAGTGTGCCAATAAATGAAATTACCGAGAAGGTAATAAATCACGGTGTTTTAAAAGTATACATGCACGAAAGTGATAAAAGTGTCGGGCTACCTTTCACCTACTATCAATTAAGAAGAGCTATGTCGATAGAACCTTCATGGGAAAGAGGAAAGCTATCCATCCACATCTACGGAAACTTCATTGTTAACATCAACTCAGGGTTTAAATTTAAACTACTAATTATAAATACCAAATTAGGAAACATCAAGAGATTCATAGATTGGGATAATTATGCAGAAGTGAAAGAAATATTTAAGTTTTAATTGGCTCTTTTCTAAGATTTAATCTCAGAAAATTCAGAATAGGTTTCTCAAAGAACAGGTTAGCCATCCAACAAAAAATAAGCAAACTACCACAATAGATTGTGAAAAACCATGAAGTTTGTTTAAATTCTTGTGTAAATAAATAGCTACAAACCAACCAAACAGGGTATTGGTAAATAAATATACCAAAACTCAAATCGCCTAACCTGCTTAACGGTTTTAGAGATAAAAATTTAGCAATGCCAGATTTATCATAGAATAAGGTCATCACAAAAACGGCAAATACCGGAGATAGCAACCCGTTATGTACGTATTTAAGAATTGGATTTGGGATTAAAACAAGGTAAATAAAAAATAAAACCGAAAGCATGAAGTAAAAGGTGGCATAACGCTTGAAAGTTTCCGGAAGGTTTTCGGCTATTATAAGTCTGGCGGACACCATGCCTACAAAAAAGGTAGGCAAATGCCAAAGAGCAAATGAATCAACAAACTCTTGCGCTACTTTACCAGAACCTCCTATGTTTTCTACAAAAAAGATGTGTTGTAGGGTTTGGACTAACCAAACAATTATAGTTACTCCAAAAATTTTGGAATCTGGGATCTTCAGCAGCCATTTAAGTAGCAATGGAAAGAGAAGATAGAAAACTAGGTCAACCGAAATGGACCAAGCTGTAAAGTTAAGGTCTAGAACATAGCCTGGATTCAAGCTCTGTAAGCCAAGAAAGTGAAGTATAATAACCAAGCCTTTTGGAGATGCGTGATTCACAAAAATGACAAGAATTAGTGTGGCGATGAATGCCAGCCAATAGACAGGGAAAATTCTAGTAAATCTTTTTATATAGAAATCGCGCGTCAATAAATTTTCTCCTTGTTTTGCATAAACGAGGCACATGACAAATCCGGAAATAAAAAAGAAAAAGGAAACGCGGAAACTACTATGTTCAATAATAGTTTTTAAAATCGGAATATTAAAAGGGTAATAGGCCGTGCCGTAATGAAATAGTAATACTCCTGCAGCAAGACCAAAACGAATAATGTTTAAAGGATAAAAATACACAAGCCTGATAAACCGATTCAAATCTACGTTAAATTAACTTCCAATAATATAGGGCAATAAAAAAAGCGACACCCAATCGGATGTCGCTTTTTACTTATTACTTCGTGATTATTTTTTCGGTTGAACTGCTTCTAGAGTAATAGCGATTCTAACATCATCTGACGCCATACCCGACTCCCCAACACCAAAATCAATTCTATTGATAACGGTTTTGCCTTCAAAGCCCGCAATGTTCATTTTTTTACCTTCCCAATCTTGCTCAACAGTTCCAACATAGTTAAACTGTAAATTGACATCTTTTGTCACTCCTTTTAAAGTAAGTTTCCCTTTAGCCAGATAAGTGTAGTCAGAATTGGTTTCGTTCTCTACAACTTCGTTTGCTTCGAACGTTGCTTTGTTGAATTTCGTTACATTAAAAAATTCAGGTTTATCTTTCAAATGGCTATCACGATATGAGTTTTGGGTATTTAGGGTGTTCATATCCATTTGAATGAATATTTTTGGCCCTGTCGCGTTTTGCAAGTTAACGTAACCGCTATCAATACTAATCGTTCCTTTTGTATCGCTGATAACATGTTTTAAGCTGAAATTAACGGAGCTGTGAGCGCCGTCTACATTGTATAAATCAGAAAGTTCGGAAATACTTTTCATGTTCGCTGATTTAATACTATCACATTGCATTTGACTATTACAAGAGTATTCTTGACCGTTAATGGTGCATTTCATCATTTCTGCGCCAGCCATCCCTTTTTCGCAACAAGCTTCCCCATCTACGCTATTTACCGCAATGTATGGTGCAATAACTAATGAAACAATTGACATTAATTTAATAAGAATGTTCATCGAAGGGCCAGAGGTGTCCTTAAATGGATCTCCAACGGTGTCTCCTGTAACCGAAGCTTTGTGAGGCTCAGATTTCTTATAGAACATTTCTCCATTAATCAGTACACCTTTTTCGAATGACTTTTTAGCATTGTCCCAAGCTCCGCCAGCATTTGACTGGAAAATACCCATTAACACACCACTAACCGTTACACCCGCCAATAAACCTCCTAAAACTTCTGGTCCAAAAATAAAGCCAACAACTAAAGGAGTAATTAAGGCAATTGCGCCTGGCATCATCATTTCGCGAATAGAGGCCTTTGTTGAAATGGCCACACATTTTTCGTATTCAGGTTTTGCCTTGTACTCCATAATGCCTGGAATTTCACGAAACTGGCGGCGAACTTCTTGAACCATGTCCATGGCAGCTTTACCTACCGCCTGAATACAAAGTGCTGAGAAAATAAAAGGAATCATACCTCCAATAAACAAACCAGCTAAAACATTGGCTTTGTATATATCAATAGCATCAATACCTGCAATGCCTACAAATGCGGCAAACAATGCCAACGAAGTTAAGGCAGCGGAAGCAATAGCAAAGCCTTTACCCGTAGCCGCCGTTGTGTTACCAACCGCATCTAAATTATCGGTGCGTTCGCGAACTTCAGGAGGAAGTTGACTCATCTCTGCAATACCGCCTGCGTTGTCAGCAATTGGTCCAAAAGCGTCAATGGCTAATTGCATGGCAGTGGTTGCCATCATACCTGCCGCAGCAATAGCTACGCCATAAAGGCCCGCAAAATAGTATGAGGCCATAATACCTCCGGCTAAAGTTAAAATAGGAATTACTGTAGACTTCATACCAACAGATAAACCACCAATAATATTTGTGGCATGACCCGTAGAAGATTGCTGAATAATAGAAAGTACAGGTTTTTTACCCATGGCTGTGTAATATTCAGTTACTATACTCATAATGGCTCCTACGATGGTTCCAACTACAATAGCTAAAAACACGTTAAGTTTTGAAAACTCGTATCCGCGCAAATTAAGTGTATCAGGCAACATCCAATTTACAACAAAATAAGAAGCAATAACCGTAAGAATCATTGAAGACCAATTCCCCATATTTAGAGCATTTTGTACACTGGATTTATCATCCTTTATCTTTACAAACCAAGTTCCAACTATAGAGAAAAGAATACCCAGTCCGCAAATTACCATGGGTAGTAAAATAGGTGACATACCGTTAAATTTATCCGCAGAAGCATCAATTTCCTGACCCAATACCATGGTTGCTAAAATTGTAGCTACGTATGACCCAAACAAGTCTGCACCCATACCGGCGACGTCACCCACATTGTCACCCACATTATCAGCAATAGTTGCGGGGTTACGAACGTCGTCCTCAGGAATCCCAGCCTCAACTTTACCAACTAAATCAGCGCCAACGTCAGCGGCCTTTGTATAAATGCCACCTCCAACACGAGCAAATAAGGCAATAGATTCCGCACCTAAAGAAAAACCGGTGAGCACTTCAATAGCCGTTTTTACATCAGCAATAGAGCTTCCATCTGTACCAATTATTTGAAACATAGCTAAAAAAACCACAAATAAGCCTCCTAAACCCAACACGGCTAAACCAGCCACGCCCAAGCCCATCACGGTTCCGCCTGTAAAGGAAACCCTCAACGCTTGTTTTAAGCTCGTGCGTGCCGCTTGTGTGGTTCGAACATTGGCTTTAGTAGCCACTCTCATGCCAATGTAGCCGGCGGTAGCTGAAAATACTGCCCCAATGATAAAAGCAATGGATATTACCCAACTGGAGTGAATCTCTTTACCATTTACCTCATGAATGGTCCCCGAATAGGCCAATAAAGCGGCAGCAAAAGCCACAAAAATGCTTAATACTTTCCATTCGGCTTTTAAAAAGGCCATGGCACCCGCAGCAATGTAACCGGCTAATTCCTGCATGTTTTTATCGCCAGCATCTTGCTTGCTTACCCATGCGGATTTGATCGCCATAACTATTAAACCAACAATCCCTAGCAAAGGGACTAAATAAATAACGCTTTCGTTCATAATTTTATAATTTATAGGGCTGCAAAAATATGAAATTTCCCGTAAAACGAAAACTATATAAGTTGTTGATTATCAAATAATAATAAAATCAATAGCCAGTTTACAAAGCATTTAGCGTTACACCTCGATTTTTTAAAACGATAAACTCTTTATCACACAATTAATTTTACATTTGTAAATCTATGGAGCACTATGATCTCGTAATCATTGGAGGTGGCCCAAGCGGGTATGCTGGAGCTATGCGAGCAATTGATTTTGGTAAACGTATTTTATTGGTCGAGAAAAGGAGAATAGGTGGTGCAGGGGTTTATAATGGCGTATTAACTTCGAAAACACTGTGGGAGCAGGCTCTTAAAGCTGCTTCTATTCGTGAGGTTGTTCCAGGCTATGAACCCAAATTTGATACGTTCTCCAAAATAGTGGACGAAGCAGTCTTTGAACGTAAAACCCAAATGACCGTGCATTTACAGTTATTGCAAAAGGCCGAAAATCAATTGTTTTTTTATGAAAAAGGCACCGCTTTTATCATGGACAAACATACCATTAAGATTACCAAAGAAGACGGAAGTTTTAAGACCGTAGCCACTGACAATATTTTAATAGCCACCGGCAGCAGCCCAAGAAAACCAGTTAATATTAAAGTTGATGAACAAATAATTGTAACAAGTGATGGCATAAGTAATTTTAAAGATTTTCCGAGAAGCATGGTGGTATTGGGCGCTGGTGTTATTGGTTGCGAGTTTGCAACTATTTTTTCAGCTTTTGGTAAAACCAAAGTTTATTTAATAGATAAGGCTGATCGCATTTTACCCTTTGAGGACGAAGATGTTGCCAAAGTTGTTTCAGATAATCTGGAGGCTCACGGAGCGCACGTACATCATGGGGCTTCGCTAAAACGCATGGAAGTTGTGAACGGTAAAGTGGAATATGAACTCGAATTTAAAGACGGTCGTACCGAGGTTTTAACAGTTGAAAAAGCTCTAATTTCTATCGGCCGCGTTCCCAATGCTAGTAACCTGTGGCTCGAAAATCTTGGACTCAAGCTCACAGACCGCGGTGCGATTTGGAACGACGATACTCAAACCAATATGAGTAATATTTATGTTGCAGGGGATGTGACTACTGACGTGGCTCTGGTTAACGTTGGAGAACGCGAAGCCCGACATGCTGTGGTGCGAATGTTTGGCCCCATAGTTAAGCCTTTAAGTTATAAGAATATCAGCACCATTATGTTTCTTAATCCAGAAGTCGCTTCAGTTGGTATGAGTGAACAAGAACTTGTTGCAAAGGGGATACCACATAAAGTTGTGAAACTGGATTATACTACAAATGCCAGAGCTATTGCAATGCGAAAGACCAAGGGATTCTTTAAAATAATTGTTACTAATGACAATGCCATGAGAATTTTAGGAATGCGGGTGGTTGGCGAGCATGCGAGCAGCGCTATCCAGGCTATGGCTTATCTTATTTATACCAATCAGGGCATAAGGGAGCTTGCCGATATGATGCACCCGCACCCTAGCATCATTGAGGGGGTGCAAGAATGTTTGCGAATGTTATTAAATAAGTCTATTTACAAACCGTATATTTTTACGGATAGACTTAAGTGTTATGTTTGCGAAAACGGTGTGTGTACGCCTGTCAAAAATCTGGTTTAACCCATTCTTTATAGTATTTTGCATTTTTTAAAAAGTAAGCAAGTAATAATCGCATACCTTTGTCGTAATGAATAAACGGCTTTTAGTAATAATAACTTCATCGTTTTCCCTTGCCCTGCTGGTTCTGATATTGTTTCAAGTTTATTGGATTAATAATGATTTTAGAGTGCGAGAAGATTTGTTTAAAAGCAAAGTAGATGAGGCTCTTAACAACACTTCTGTTAGACTTGAAAAAATGAACCCACGAGGTAATTATAAAAAAATTACCAAACGAACACAAGGTATTGCCTATAGTAAACCCAATATTAAAGAACAGAAAGTTGACCCAATCTCTTTTAAGCTGAGCGAAGAGTTGAGCGTTGACAGTAACGGCCATCAAGTGAGTCGTCTAACAACAAAAGACTTATCGGATACGACATTAAAAATGGGCGAGTCTGCACTGGGATTTTTGTCAAATATTCGTAAACAACGCTCCACTTTAAAGTCGGCAGAAAACGACTTATTCAAAAATAATCAAAAGGAAGTTAGTTTTTTTGACAGGACACTCACAGAGAATTTTTATAATAATTACAATCAAAAAGTTGACACTGTATTATTGGATTCTATTTTAAAACAAGAGCTCGTAAAACAAAATATCGGCACGAAATACATTTACTACTTAACTTCTTTGTACCCCGGTAGCCCACATCATAGTGATTTAACACACGCGGAAAACATGTCAGACTCACTTGGCGTTGATTACTACAAAGTAAACCTCTCCCCAGCTAATCGCTTTATTGAACCGGAATATCTCATCGTTTGTTTCCCGACACAGGCTTTAGATGTTTTTAGGCAAATGTGGCCCTTCTTAATAACCTCCGTTATTATCATTCTCATTCTTATTTTTTCGTTTTATTTTATAACGATTAACAATCTAAGGCAAAAAAAGCTGTCAGATATTAAAAACGATTTTATTAGTAATATGACCCATGAATTCAAAACGCCCATTAGTACCATATCTCTTGCAAGTGAGATGCTTGGTGATACTACTATTACACAAACACCCGAGAAACAGCAGCGCTATTTAAAAATGATACGTGATGAAAATAAACGTTTAAGTGTTTTGGTTGAGAGTATTTTACAAACCTCCATTTTAGATAAAGGGGAGTTTAAACTAAAATTAAGCCCTGTGGATGTCCATGAAATAATTAATACTGCTATCAACAACACCCAATTATTAATCAGCCAGCGCAACGGTTCTGTTTTAACTTTTTTGAAAGCCCAAAAATTTAATTTATCTGCCGACAAGGTTCACTTAACCAACATTATTTTTAATTTAATAGACAACGCAATTAAATACTCAAAAGATGTACCGGAAATTATTATTACTACCTACAATACCTCTGAAGGAATTATGATTCAGGTTAAGGATAATGGAATTGGCATATCCAAGGAGAATCAGCGTAAGATATTTGATAAGTTCTACCGGGTTCCAACCGGAAATGTTCACAACGTAAAGGGTTTCGGCTTAGGTTTATCTTATGTTCTTGCTGTTGTTCTTAAGCATAATGGCACCATTTCTGTAAACAGCGAAGTAGGCAAGGGAAGTACATTTAATGTTCATCTCCCAATTTTATAATAAATGTTAAAATTGTTAAAATGGCACGTTAAGTGCTTACCTTTAATAGAAATAATAGCAAATTATTATTATGGAAACTGTTAAAACCAAAATTCTTTTAGTTGAAGATGATCCAAGTCTGGGCCCATTACTACAAGAGTATCTGCAAGCCAAGGGCTTTGAAACAAAACTAGCCGAAGATGGTAAAAAAGGTAGCGACTACTTTTTTAAAGGCACGTTTGATTTACTTCTGTTGGATGTTATGATGCCAGTGAAAGACGGCCTTACTTTAGCGAAAGAAATCAGGGTGGTTGATAAAAACGTTCCTATTATCTTTCTTACTGCAAAAAGCATGAAAGAAGATACTATTGAAGGGTTCAATGCGGGCGCTGACGATTATATTACCAAACCGTTCAGTATGGAAGAACTGATGGCTCGCGTGACCGCTGTTTTACGGCGTACGAATAAGGTAAGGTCTTCTGGAACTGAAGACGTTAATTTCAAAATTGGTGCTTACCAATTCAACTCAGAAAAACAAGTGCTCCAAAATAGTGGAGTAGAACAAAAGCTGACCACAAAAGAAAGTCAGTTGTTAAGACTTTTATGTATTCACAGAAACGATGTGTTGGATCGTACGTTTGCACTTAAGTCAATTTGGCACGATGACAATTATTTTAACGGCAGAAGTATGGATGTTTATATTGCCAAACTACGCAAATATCTAAAAGATGATACCAAAGTGGAAATTATAAATATCCATGGTAAAGGCTTTAAACTACTCATTAATCAATAGAACATAGTTTAAGTGTTCTTTTGCAAAAAGTTCATTTAATTGCAGGTAAACTGCTATTCAATTTGGTGTTTCTTATTTTTTGAAGCACAATGATTTCTTTGAGGGACGTGGTATTGAAATAAATCAAAAGAAAAAATTTTATTGGCTTTCGCAACGAACCTTAGCTAAGTAGTTTGGGTTAACATCAGATGTGCAAATGGCTCCCACTATATTTAACCTTGGGAGCCTAGTATTTGGTAGAAAGAAAAACTTCTTTTGCTTTTTTAATTACAACCGCATTGTATTTTTTTTCTACGTAGCAAAGCACTTTGTCTAAAACTTCCTTGCTCGAAAGGTCAAGTGTATTTACTTCTTTAGCAAACACCTCATTTAGGGCTAATTCTTTAATGGCTCTAACTTGTTTTGAAACTTCACCAAAGGCCAATTCTATTTTACGTTCCTGTCTCAACAAATTAAAAGCTTTAGCTTTTGCCTTAATAATTTTTTCACATTTAACTATTTCGGCTTTCCTTAATTGCAAATTGACTTCTGCTTGGGCTTTTAAAGAAACTATGTCGATGTACTTTACTTGTCTGTTTTTGGCAACAACATCTTCAACATTAGCCGGGATTCCCAAATCAATAATAATTTTTTTGGAAGACTCATTATTTAACAACGTGCTAAACACAGTTGCGGTAATGATTGGCTCTTTGCTTGATGTACAAACAACCAATACATCAAAACCCTCTTTAAATTCATATAGCGCATTTAATCCAAAAGCTCTGCCATTCAATTGTTTTGCAAGTTTCTCGCCATTTATTAATGTCCTATTAAATACGGTGAAGTTTGCAAATTGATGCTTTTGAAAGTAACCAGCTAAAGAAATATTGGTTTCGCCACTGCCAACGAAAAGAATGCGTGATTCGTTTTTAATCCCTAATTCTCGCAATTGACGGTAGGCTAAAGAAGCAATCGACACAGGATTTTTGGCAATTTCCGTGGTGGTATATATTTCTTTAGCCGTTTCAATTGTTTGCCGAATTAAAAGACGTAAAAAATCACCAGTTAATTCTAATTCATTACAAAAATCGTAAGCTTTACGAACCTGTGTAATTATTTCTCTTTCACCAACTACCATTGAGTCGAGTGAAGAAGCCACGCGCAATACATGTGCAACGGCCATTTCTCCTTCATAAACCTCGGCGGAATCAGCTAAAATCCTGGTATTGGTAACTGACAGACTTGGATTTAATAAACTTACGCATGTAATAATCGTAGCAGAACTCAATTCATGCTCCGTTCGGAAAAGAAGTTCAACACGGTTGCATGTATTTAGAAAAAGCAACTCTGAGAACTGACATCGTAATTTTATCTGAGTGAGAGTTGATTTTAAATCTTCGGCTTTAGGCTGTAGCTTGCCTATTTCTTCTAAAGAAAATTTCGAGTGTGTGAAGGCTATGACTTTAAGAAAGTGCAATTTAATTCCACAAAGATGGGATTAAAATTGATTGACATTGTCATAAAATTGTCATACAATATTTAATCGGTAGCACAAAATTAGTCCTCGGTTGGTTCTGGCGCGGCTGTTGGTTTGGCTTTTTTTGCTTTTATTTTTTTAGGCCAAAGAACGTTTATAAGTTCTCCGTGAACGGATACCATACTTTTACTGATTCCGTTAATAATAGTTACATTTTCGTTACTTTTATTTTTCCAGGTACGTTTCACTTCTTCGTAGCTGTTATCGCTAAGTAAAATATAAAACCGCACAATAATTCCGTTTTTTACCTCTGCTTTGCCGTTGTTGCATATTGCTTTCGCGCCCTGACGGTTTGTAACAATAACATCCTCGTATACACCGTCTTTCACATCTTCGGCACCCCGATCCTCAAACTTAACGGCCCATTTATTGTAGCAATTTAACTCAACTTGATTTTCTTGTGAAAAACTGCTTAGTGTTAACAGAATTGAAGCGGTGAGAATTAATTTTTTCATACGAAGTTTATTGAAAATCAAACCTACAAAAAAAAACCAGAAACAAAAAATCAGATAAATTTTGAACACTATTATAAGTTTCATCTATAATTATTTACTTTGTTGCCCATGTTGGTTAAAACATATGGATATGCTGTCCAGGGAATAAACGCTACTCGAGTGACCGTAGAAGTGAGTATGGGCATTGGAGTAAATTTTTATTTGGTGGGCTTGCCTGATAATGCTGTGAAGGAAAGTCAGCAACGCATTGATACTGCTTTAAGACAAAACGGATATAAAATTCCGGTTAAGCAAATTACTGTAAATATGGCACCAGCTGATATCAGGAAGGAGGGGTCGGCATACGATCTTACTATTGCTATTGGAATTCTCGCATCAAGTGAACAGATGCTTGCCGCCAAAATCTCCGATTATGTTATTATGGGAGAGCTAGCACTAGACGGGGAGATTCGGCCTATTCGTGGCGCCTTACCAATTGCTATCCATGCCAAACAGGACGGTTTCAAAGGAATTATTCTTCCTTCTTCCAATGCTCAAGAGGCAGCGGTAGTAAATGGTCTGGAAGTTCTGTATGCGGATAACATAAAACAAGTTATTGATTTTTTTAATGAAACGGAAAACTTACCCAGAGCGGAGATTAATTTGGATGAAGCTTTTCTTAATAAGATAGAGAACATTGAATTCGATTTTGCTGATGTTAAAGGTCAGGAAAACATTAAGCGTGCTTTAGAAATTGCAGCTGCGGGCGGCCATAATGCAATTCTCATTGGGCCGCCCGGAGCCGGAAAAACCATGTTGAGCAAACGTTTGCCAAGCATCTTGCCTCCACTCACTATTGAAGAAGCATTGGAGACAACCAAAATTCACAGCGTTGCAGGCAAAACGGCAAAAAGAGGAACAGGCTTAGTTACGCAACGTCCTTTTCGTACGCCTCACCATACGATCAGCGACATTGCATTGGTTGGTGGCGGAAACAATCCTCAGCCCGGCGAGATAAGTTTGGCACATAATGGTGTTTTATTTTTGGACGAGTTGCCCGAGTTTAAAAGAACCGTTCTGGAGGTAATGCGTCAGCCTATTGAAGACAGAGTGGTTACAATCAGTCGTGCAAAATTTAGTGTAGAGTATCCTGCCAGTTTTATGTTGATTGCGAGTATGAACCCTTGTCCGTGTGGTTATTATAATCATCCGGAAAAGGAATGTGTTTGTGCGCCGGGGATAGTGCAAAAATATTTAAACAAAATCAGCGGACCTTTGTTGGATAGAATTGACTTGCATATTGAAGTTACGCCCGTTCCCTTTAGTGAATTAAATAAAGTACAAAACTCAGAAAGAAGCAAAGAAGTCAGGGACAGAGTGATTAAAGCCAGAAAAGTTCAAGGAGAGCGTTATAAAAAAGAAAAGCAAATTCATTGTAACGCGCAAATGCGAACCAAGGATTTGAAAGCCTACTGCGAATTAAGTGAAACGGGAAATACACTTTTGAAGAATGCAATGGAAAAGCTTGGGTTAAGTGCCAGAGCTTACGACCGCATTTTGAAAGTGGCTCGTACCATTGCTGATTTGGGCAATTCCCAGAACATTGAAACCGATCACATAGCCGAAGCGATACAATATAGGAGCCTTGACAGAGATGGATGGGCTGGATAAAGAAAAGAGAAAGAATGAATGGAATGATTAACTTTATTTCTTATTCCACTTTTTAAATAAATTAATGACTAAATATTACTTTTTTTTTCTTGTCTTTTTTGCTTTGTCCTGTAAGAAAAAAGGAACTGTAAGTGGTTATGTGGTTCATGCGATTACTGGCGAAGAGATGAAGAATGTCCCAATTTCTGTTTACCGTACGGTGAACAGTTCCAGATTGTTTGCCGGATCCAATATAGAAGCGCTTAGTAATTCTACAACTGATAATAGCGGGCGAGTTAATTTTAATTTAACCTATAAAAAGAAAGAAGTGTATTTCATTGGGATACCAAATGCCTTTTCAAGCAAGTTGGGATTTCCCACCGACACGGGCGCTTCATTTATTGAAAATTACTGGCTTAACTTGAGCGAATTTAACAGCGACCTGAGTAACAAAGTAACCATTGATGACCAGTCATTTTTTAACGTCGTATTTAAGGTAATTCCTGCAGCATGTTTGATTATTAAATTTAAAGACATTCCTCCTCTTAACAACAACCAAATATTTGATTTGACCATCAATGGAATAGACCCACAAAACGGAATCATGGGTATTTATGATACTACGGGGCGGGCATATAGTGTTCCTATGCCAAAAGAAGAAATTGTCAAAGTCAGGTGGCGTTTAAACAATTACCTTACTAGTTCGGTTGCGGATGGAACAGATAGTGTGCGCATAGAGCCTTTTAAAAAGTCATATATAACTATAAGATATTAATTTTTTAACTAAAACGAATTTTACTTTTGTTGTGTTAAAATTTAAACAAGAAGCAAATAAATTTGAAAGAAGTTGACCAAATACTATTAGACCTTAAACGAAAAATTTATACGCCAGTTTATTTTTTAAGTGGTGAAGAGGCACATTACATTGACGTTATAAGTGATTACGTTGAGAGCAATGTTTTAGATGAAAGTGACAGGGAGTTTAATCAAACAATAGTTTATGGTAAGGATACGGATTTAGTAGGTATTCTAGGTCTTGCGAGACAATTTCCGATGATGAGTGAACACAACGTTGTGATTGTAAAGGAGGCACAAAACATCAAAGAATTAAATAAAAGTTCTTCAGCGGAAGAAGGTGCAGAAAGTTCAAAAACAAATTCCAATAACGCCACCCAGCAATTTTTAGCTTACATAAACAATCCCCAGCCTACAACTATTCTGGTTTTTTGTTTTAAATACAAAACCATTGATAAACGCAGTGCGATTGCCAAAGCCCTTCAAAAACACGCTGTTTTTTTGGAAACCAAAAAATTATATGACAATCAGGTTCCAGAATGGATTGGAACTTATTTAAAAGAAAGAGGGTATAGTATTAATCCAAAAGCCAACTTTTTAATGACGGAATCTTTGGGTAATGACCTAGCTAAAATATCTAATGAAATAAATAAATTGCTAATCAGTATTCCTAAAGGAAGCGAAATTACGGCAGATTTAGTGCAAGATAATATTGGTATAAGCAAAGACTATAATGTTTTCGAATTACAAGAAGCGCTGGGAAAAAGAGATATTTTAAAAGCGAATCGAATTGTAAATTATTTTGCTTCTAACGAAAAAGAGCATCCGGCACCAATGATACTGGTAACTCTATTTGGGTATTTTAGTAAAGTAATGAAGTACCACTTTCTTCAGGATAAAAGTAAGTTTGTGGCAGCTCAGGCTTTGGGAGTTAACCCATATTTTGTTGAAGGTTATGCGAGAGCAGCAGCAGCATACAATACTGGCAAACTCAAGCATGTTTTTTCTTATTTAAAGGAGTGCGACCTTAAAAGTAAAGGAGTCGATAACCCAAGTATAAGTAACGGGGAATTATTAAAAGAACTGGTTTTTAAAATCCTTCATTAACTCTAGATGCACGAGGTGTAGTTTAACGAATCCAAAGTTTGTTATTTAATAAACCTGTTCACTTCATTTAAAATAACCCTTGCCTCTTCGTCAGTTAACTGCATCCCTAATTGTATGTTTTTCGACTGAGCGTCAAACTCTAATCTTTCTCCGCCTTTTATCCAAAAACTCTGGTTAATGCTATCGGCAAAGCTGGCTGTGTTTAACTCAAGCAAACGCAGCCTACTCACCAAATCTAAATTGTATTCATGAATTTTACCTTTCCCATTCATCTCTCTTTGATAATGTATAATACCTGATTGTATCCACAATTTTTCTTTACCGAATTTTTTCCAGGCAAAGGTTCTTGCGATTTTAAATTCAAAATAGGACCAAAAGGAAAGATAAATAATAAGGAAGAGTTTTGAGCTTCTATCTGTAACCTGAAAATAATTAACGAAAACAATTAAACCACAAACTGTCCAAGCAAAGAGCCACAAAAATAAGAGACCCAATTTTTTCTTATCGCTAGTTGGTAAAATAACAACACTCAACACATCTTCTTTTTTTAAAATACTAATCCTATCACCAATTACTTGCATAAATCAATTTAAATATCACGTTTTGTGCAAATTTATTATTTATAAATAGTATTACTATATTTAAATAAATTATGTCCGAATTAAAAAGGAGTTTAAATTTATTTGATACAGTTATGCTCGTTTCGGGTAGTATGATTGGGTCCGGTATTTTTATTGTGAGTGCAGACATGATGCGGGTTCTTGGCTCTCCGTTCTGGGTACTTTTCTGTTGGGTACTGAGCGGCGTCATCACGTTAATTGCTGCATTAAGTTATGGCGAATTAGCTGGCATGATGCCCGAAGCCGGTGGACAATTTATATATCTTAAAAGAGCTTATGGCAAACTCACTTCTTTTGTTTATGGCTGGACCGTTTTTACCGTAATTCAAACAGGCGTGATTGCCGCGGTAGCCGTCGCATTTGCACGATATGTGGGAGTTTTTCTACCATTTTTTGATGAAAATCACAAAATACTATGTATCAATCAATTCAGTATTTCAACCACACAAGTGTTGGGCGTTGCTTCTGTTTTCTTTTTAACCTGGTTAAATACTCAGGGTATTAACAATGGTAAAATCATTCAACGCATTTTTACCAGTACTAAAATAGTTGCCCTTTTTGGATTGATTGTTTTGGGATTTTCAATTGGTTATAGCGAGGATTATTGGCAACAAAACATAAATCTACCATTTAAAAATGGCGGTTCCGCAAACTCCGCTTTAGGTGTTGGCACACTACTATCCGCTATGGGTGTGGCGTTGATTGGTTCTTTGTTCAGCAGTGATGCATGGAACAACGTTACTTTTATCGCCGGTGAAGTAAAAGAACCACAGAAAAATATTCCTTTAGGACTTTTAATTGGGGTGTTAATCGTTACTGTACTGTATATTTTAGCGAATGTGGCTTATTTTATGCTGTTACCAGCCATGGGTTCGCCAGCAGGACAAACTGTAATAGAAAGAGGAATTGCTTATGCACAAAACGACAGAGTCGGCACCGCAGCCATGTACGGCGTATTTGGAGATATATCCGCATATTTGATGGCACTTTTAATTGTTATTTCGACTTTTGGTTGTAATAATGGTTTAATTCTTTCTGGGGCGCGTTTATTCCAATCCATGGCTAACGAGGATTTATTTTTTAAATCTGCTGCTCACGTCAATAAACATCTCGTCCCATCAAAAGCATTATGGTTACAGGGAATCTGGGCGTCCGTTCTTTGTTTAAGTGGCTCTTATGGCAGCCTGCTTGACTATTGCACCTTTGCTTCACTGATATTTTACATTGTGACTATTTCTGCTTTATTTTATTTGCGTAAAAGGGAACCGAAAGCGCCTCGTCCGTATAAAGCTTTTGCTTATCCTTATTTTCCTGCTTTGTATATTCTTATTGCCTCGGCAATTTGTATCGACCTTTTAATTTTTAAACCTCAAAATACTTTCATAGGTTTGTTTATTATGTTACTTGGTGTACCGGTTTATTATTGGTTTAGCAGGAGTAAAAATGCCTAAAGGTTTTTTAATAAATTATTTCGGATTCAACAAACAACAACGCAATGGCCTGCTGGTGCTTATCAGTCTAAGTCTGTTTCTTTTCATAGTAAGATTGACTTATCCCTTTTTTATTGTTCCTGATAACATTATAGTAAAAAGCTTACCTCTTTACGAAAAACAATTGGACAGTTCTTATAACCAAGGGGTATTTTCAAAAAATGCGGAAACTCTTACCAAAGAGGGTATACAATTATTCGTATTCAATCCAAATACGGTAACATTTCAACAACTATTAAAATTGGGGTTTAAGAAAAAAGCCGCAAAAACATTTCTTAATTACAGGAGCAAAGGGTTCGTATTTAAGAAAAAAACGGACATGAAAAAGGTGTATGGTGTTTCGGATGAATTCTACACAAAATTAGAACCATATATTTTACTCAACGAGAATGAAAAAAGGAAAGAACAAAAAGAATTGATCGTTGAGGCAAAGCAAGAAAAATCGACAAATAAAACAGACCGCCAAACGCTAAATGTTGAATTAAATTCTGTTGACAGCATTACACTTTTAAAATTGGATGGTATTGGGCCTTCCTATGCTAAACGCATTTTAAAATACCGCAGCATTTTAGGAGGCTTTACGAGCATTGAACAATTAAAAGAAGTTTATGGATTTACGGAAGAGCTATACGAAAAAATAAAATCTTCAGTAAGAGTGGAGGTACAACTCATCAAAAAAATAAACATTAATAAAGACGACTTTAAAACAATTAATAAACATCCTTATATCAGTTACGAACTCACTAAATCTATTTTTGACTGGCGGCGAAAAACAACTATTAATGGCACAAGCATTCAAGGTATTATCAATGATGATAAATTGTACAAGAAACTGTTGCCGTATTTGACTTTTGACTAAGGAGATTCACTAATATTTCTTAACTTTAGAGCCTTTACCAACCACGTTTTACCATGAACGATAAGCAAAGAACCATACAAAAATCAGTATCCATATCCGGAGTAGGTCTACACACCGGACGACCCGTTACTTTAACCTTTAATCCGGCACCGGAGAATCACTGGTTTAAATTTCAAAGAACCGATTTAGAAGGACATCCCATCATTAATGCGGATGTGGACAACGTGGTAGATACTTCCAGAGGAACAACTCTTGAACAAAACGGAGCACGCGTTCATACAACGGAACATGTATTGGCAGCGTTAGTCGGATTAAGAATCGACAACTGTTTAATTCAGTTAACCGGCCCTGAAATGCCTATTATGGATGGAAGCTCTATAAGGTTTATCGAAATTTTGGAACAAGCAGGAATTGTTGAACAGCAAGCAGAACGTGAATATTTTGAGCTTACTGAAAATTTAACTTACGAAGATCCTGTAAAAAAAGTTGAAATGTTGGCTGTGCCTCAGGATGATTTCAGGGTGACGGTAATGGTGGATTATGGCAGCGAGGTTTTGGGAACCCAACACGCATCAATGTATCATTTGGATGAATTTAAAAACGAAATCTCTCCATGCAGAACTTTTGTTTTTTTGAGAGAGTTAGAAGCATTGCTTCAACACAATTTGATTAAAGGTGGTGATATGGACAATGCCATTGTTTTAGTGGATAGTGAATTGCCAAAAGAAAAATTAGACTACCTCCGTAAAGTTTTTAATAAGCCTGATGTAGAAGTAAAAGGAAGAGGTGTTTTAAACAATACAAAATTGCGGTTTTTTAATGAACCAGCCAGACATAAACTCCTGGACATAGTAGGAGATTTAGCCCTAGTAGGAAAACCACTTAAAATACATGTATTAGCTGCGCGTCCGGGCCACGCAGGTAATGTGTCCTTTGCAAAAAAAATAAAGCAACTGATTAAGGACGAGCAGATGCGTAAAAAGAAAAACATTTACGAACCATACAATCTCAATAAGACTCCTTTGTATGATGTGAATCAAATTCAAAAAATATTGCCGCATCGTCAGCCGTTTTTGTTCGTTGACAAAATAATGGAAATAAACGAAGACGGAATTGTAGGGGTGAAAAATGTGAGTATGAACGAGGAATTTTTTAAGGGACATTTCCCTGACGCGCCCGTTTTTCCTGGAGTTTTACAAATAGAAGCCATGGCACAGGTCGGAGGCATATTTGCTTTAAGTAAAGTGCCCGACCCTGAAAATTATCTTACTTTTTTCATGAGTATTGATAAAGTGAAATTTAAAAATCAGGTTATTCCCGGAGATAGCATTGTGTTTAAACTCTCACTAATTACCCCTATTCGCAGAGGCATAGTGCACATGCGTGGCATGGCTTTTGTTAGAGAAAAACAGGTCATGGAAGCGGAAATGATGGCGCTATTATCAAAAGTAAAAGGTCACGAAGTAAAACAAACCGCTGAAGCAATCTAAACTATGATTTCACCACTGGCAAACGTAAGTCCCAAAGCCAAAATAGGCAAAAACGTTACCATCGAGCCTTTTGCGACTATTTACCATGATGTAGAAATTGGCGACGATTGTTACATTCATCCCAACGCTTTAATTTATCCAGATACAATTATTGGAAGCGGTTGCAAAATTTTTCCGGGCGCAGTTATTGGCATTATTAATCAGGATTTAAAATATAAAGGCGAAAAATCGAATACAGTAATTGGTAATAATACAACCATTCGTGAGTTTGCCACTATACACAAGGGCACTGCGGATAGAATGACCACGAAAGTAGGCAACAACTGTTTGATTATGTGTTACACGCATTTGGGACACGATTGTTCTATTGGCAACAATGTCATCATTGCTAATAACGGAAGTCTTGCTGGACATATTACCGTAGAGGACTATGTGATTATAGAAGGAGTAGTCGCAGCCCAACAATTCGTAAATATTGGGGCGCATGCCTTTGTTGCGGGTGCGTCTTTGGTAAGGAAAAGTATTCCACCGTACATTCGTGTAGCAAGGGAGCCTTTGCAATTTATCGGAGTAAATACCATTGGTTTAACACGTCGCGGTTTCGATAAAGAAACCATTAAACAAATAGAAGACATTTACCGTATCATTTTTGTGCGAGGTCACAATATCAGTAATGCTTTGGATATAGTTGAAAGCGAGATGCCGGATTCACCAATTCGCAACGAAATTTTAGATTTTATCCGTGCGCAGAGTGATGGAATTGTAAGGGGTATTTAATCTACGGATTACACTAATTTCATCAAACGGGGAGTATCTTCAAATAACTTTTCTGGTCTGCGTTTTTAATTGCAATTTGTGTAAATTCGTCCAATTAGTGGCTTATGCTGTCAATCTCTCTAAATAATCTCGGAAAAAAATTTAATCGCGAATGGGTTTTTCGAAAACTTAACTTCCAGATAAATACCGGAGATAAAATCGTTATTCTGGGAGGTAACGGTTCCGGTAAGTCAACCCTTCTGCAAGTGATAAGTGGCTTTGTAAGTCCAAACGAAGGAGAAATCATTTATTCAAATAATGAAACCAAAATGGAGGATGAAAAAATAAAGGACTCTATATCTTTCGCCTCTCCCTATTTACAGCTGACAGAAGATTTTACGACTTTTGAATTAATCGAACACATTCGTATTTTTAAACCTTTTATTAATAATTTATCTTCAAATGAATTACTACAAATACTAGAACTCAGTCACGCGAAGGATAAATTCATTAAACAATTTTCCAGTGGCATGAAACAGCGTTTAAAATTGGGACTTGCTATTTTATCCGACGTACCTGTTTTACTGCTGGATGAACCCGTTTCAAATCTTGATAAACAAGCGATTGAATGGTACAAAAATATGATACGAAGTTACGCTAATAAAAAAACTGTTATAGTCTGCTCGAATGCCATTTCGGAAGAATATACTTTTTGTAATAAGGAGCTAACCGTCACCGACTTTAAGCCGTAATTTTCCACTGTTAGGAACTCCGATAATTTTTTCGGTTACTTTACAACTATTTTCATTGACGCAACAGTTGACATACTGAACCACCCTACTGCTTTCGTTTTTGCATCCTTGGGTGTTACAATATTCGTTTTTACATTTTCGGGAGTAGTTGCAAAAAGCCCGCCATTATTAATTTGCTGAAGAGCCTGTAAAAGAAAAAAGTAAGTTTCTTTTGTAACAGAGTTTATTTCAACCTTACAAGTATTAAATCTTTTGTACTGCTTAAATCCCAATAAAGTAGCGGGTTCAGAGAACTCTAGGGTATCTCTGTCAGCAGAAACAACAGGTCCGCCGGTGCCGTCAATGCAAGTATTAATATCTCCTGGCGCGTTAAACAAAGTGTCGTTTCTAAACGTTTTAATCCAATAATAATCCGTATTAGGACCAACTAAATCCCTTGCAAGTAAAAAGCAGGAATAGGCTGTGTCTTTTCTTGGCGGGCCAAAGCCTCCATTTCCAGTTTCCTCCTGAGTAAGAATAGTATCTAAAATCGCACCGCGCTTTTGGTTTATTAAAGAAGTGTAAGTTAAGCCATCAATCGTAACTTTTAGTTGATACTGATGATTTGGCCTTGAAATAGTATCTCCTGCTTTAACTGGGAACGTGTAGTAACCATTGGAAGAGTAATTAAAAACATAATTCTTGTTTAAATTTAAATCCGTCAGTACAACCGCAGCGTTGGCAACTGCTGGAGGTTCAGTCGTTCCGAAATAAGGACTATTTGTTACAACTCGTATTTTTTGATCAACTCTCAGATCGCTGACAAAAGCATCAATTATATAAAGCTTAGAGCCTTCGTCTAATTTCACCTGGACAACATCTGTGCAGGAATTAAAAGCAATTAAAACTGAAAAAAGGAAACAAATTTTAGAAATATTTTTCATAGGGCTAAGTATTAAAAGTTAAAATTATAAGTAACCGCAGGAATAAATGAACCCACAATGGAAAATCTTATCGCCTCTGTTTCAAGCGGAGCATTTGTTTTTTGCTGGAAATAAATGCTAAAGGCATTGCGACGATTGTAGGCGTTGTAAACACTAAATACCAGAGTTTGTTTATACCGACGTTTTTCATTTTTCCTAAAATTATAAGTAGCACCAAGGTCTAAACGATGGTAAGAGGTTATTCTAAAGTTGTTGCGTGTATTATCAGTATTATAAGGTATACTTAAACCCTGCAGCTGAAGTTTTGCGTTAGGAAAGGTAGCAGGAACGCCGCTTAGTAAGACAAAGTTAGCAGATATATTCCAACGCTTGGCAACATCATAATTAACGCTGGTGTTCAACGAATGCGTGCGGTCGTAGCGACTTAAGAACCATTTGTCGTTGCTGATTCCCCTAACCAATCTTTCGGTTTTACTTAATGTATAACTTATCCAACCCTGGAATTTGCCTTTTGATTTTTTTACATAGAATTCAGCTCCATAAGCTCTTCCAAGCCCTTGCAGTAATTGATTTTCCACCGTGGCGTTAATAAATAGATCCGCGTTATCGATATAATCCAATTGGTTTTGTAAATATTTGTAATAGACCTCCACAGATGTTTCATACATATTTTCTTTAAAATTTCTGAAATAACCAACGCTTCCCTGATCACCAATTAAAGGTTTCAAATTGTTGGAAGCCAGGGTATATACGTCCAACGGCGTACTAGCTGCTGTGTTGCTTATTAACTGAATGTATTGCGCCATTCGATTGTAACTGGCTTTTACCGACGACGTTTTACTAAGCAAATAGTTAACAGAGAAACGTGGTTCCGGATTGATGTATTTTTTAATGACTTCTCCTCCCGCAAATCGTTTACTGCTGCTAAGTGGTTTCTCGGTGTTGGGTAGGGTGTCTCTAAAATAATATGCTTTGCCCTTACCAACGTATTGGTACATACTTACACGCAAGCCATATTCCACCGTTATTTTTTGATTGATTTTCTGTTCGTTTCCAAGATAGGCAGAGTATTCAACGCCATAGCGCTTATCACTTAAAAATTTTACTTTGGTGCCACTAAAAGTACCGGTTGCATCGTAGGGTCTGAAATCAAATAACAATGCCTGAGCACCGAAACGGATAGTGTTACGACTATTATAGAAATATGTAAAGTCCGGTTTAAGGCTATAATTAATCACATTACTTTTCCAGTTAAAACCACGACCACTGGGAGCAGTAAAATCAATTAAATAATCGTAATTGCTGTAAAAACCAGTTATATTCATAAACAACTTTTTATTAAAGATGTGATTCCATCTCGCGGTAGTTGTAGAGTTTCCCCAATTGAATTTAAAGATACTGGCTCCGAAAACATCGCGACCTAAATAACCGCTGGCAAATACCGTGTTTTTATCGTTGATGCGCCAGTTAAATTTTGCAGTGAAATCATAAAAATAAAAATCTGCTTTTTTCAAGGCGTTAGTTTCTTTTAAAAAGGGTTTCACCAAAGCATCCAAATAACTGCGTCTAATAGCAACAATAAAACTAGCTTTATCTTTAATGATTGGAGCTTCAATACTCAATCTGCTAAAAATAGTTCCGACTCCACCGGTAACGGCTAATCTTTTGCTGTTACCTTCCTTCATTCTTACGTCAAGGATAGAAGAAACGCGCCCCCCATATTGGGCAGGAATTCCTCCTTTAATTAATTTCACATCTTTAACGGCATCCGGATTAAATACTGAGAAAAAACCAAACAAGTGCGAAGAATTGTAAACAGGAGCCTCGTCTAGTAATATTAAATTTTGGTCAATATTCCCGCCGCGCACATTAAAGCCACTGGCGCCTTCGCCCACAGTAGTAACTCCGGGTAATAACTGTATAGCCCTTATTACATCCACTTCTCCAAGCAAAGCCGGTATTTTATTTATTTGTTTAATGTCGAGTTTAGCCACACTCATTTCTACACTGGTTACATTTTTGTCTGCGGCTTCTGAAGTAATTTCAACTTCATCTAGATCTTTGCCCTCTTCTGTTAATTCGAAATTTTTAGAGAGACTTTTTTCCAGCTCAATCGAAAAAGTAAAGGTTTTATATCCAATTAAAGAAACTGCAATCGCATGAGAACCCTTTGGAAGAGTAAGCGCATAAAAACCATATTCGTTGGCAGAAACACCAGTATTAGAACCCAATTTGTAAACGGTGGCTCCAATAAGTGATTCCCCATTTTTGGTATCCTTTACATAACCACTAATCGTAAATTTTTCCTGAGAGTAATTTTTTAAAGTAAAAAGTAATAAAAGAGTAAAAAGTCTGAGCTTCATAGTTTTAGGTGCAAATATTATTTTTATAGCGACGTATTCATTTAAAATCGGGCACAAAACTAAGGAAACTATTTTTGTCTTGCAAGTTTCCGTGTGTAAAAATGACCATTCGTGTATATTGATAACGTTTATTTCATATACCACACACGCTATTTTGGTCAATTTTTGATTCCTACTTAAGACAACTATCTCTGTATTTACCCTTATGGGAAAATAAAAAAACGTAAAAACAGCCTTTTTTAGTAAGTTTGCCTTTTAATTGTAATTTTAAATGAAACCGTCCATTCCTAGAGGAACCAGAGATTTTGGACCTGCAGAAATGCAGAAAAGGCAATTTATTCTCAATATTATTCGAAAAAACTTTGAACTCTTTGGTTATCAGGCTATTGAAACTCCAGCGATGGAGAATATTTCGACTTTAACCGGAAAATATGGTGAAGAAGGAGACCAGTTAATTTTTAAAATACTCAACAGCCGTATTCACGAAAATAAAAACAAGGACCTATTAAAGAAAGAGTTTGATCTTTCTTTGGAATCTTCCCGCAATTCAGAAGAACTCACTGAAAAAGCCCTTCGCTACGATCTCACCGTGCCCTTTGCGCGTTTTGTGGTCATGAATCAGCACCAACTTAGTTTTCCATTTAAACGTTATCAAATACAGCCCGTGTGGCGCGCCGACCGTCCGCAAAAAGGCCGTTACCGTGAATTTTACCAATGCGATGCGGATGTGATTGGAAGCGATTCGTTGGTAAATGAGTTGGAATTGATTTCTTTAATGGATAAATGTTTTTCGGAGCTGAATGTGCAAATTACACTTAAGGTAAATAATAGAAAAATATTGGCGGGAATGGCTGAGGTTGTTGGGGCAGCAGATAGAATGATGGATATAGCAGTTGCAATCGACAAGATTGATAAAATAGGACCGAATGGTGTTCATAAAGAATTGTCCGATAAAGGGTTTACTCTTGAACAAATTCAACTTCTGTTTTCTGCTTTTTTTATTCAGACCACGGACTTTAAAGACTTTGAACCGTTAGCTAATATAAAAGAGAAATTAAATTACCTTAAGGAAGAATCAAAGTATAAAGGCTCACTCGTTTTTCAAAAGGGAATAGAAGAATTGGAATACATTATGTATAACTCTAATGTTTCTCATCTTAAATTTGAATTAGATATTTCTTTAGCCCGTGGGCTCAACTATTATACCGGAACAATTTTTGAAGTAAAAGCCAATGCGGGAACATTTACTCCCAGCATTTTGGGAGGTGGCCGTTACGACGACCTCACTGGTATTTTTGGCCTGCCTAACATGAGCGGCGTGGGTATTTCTTTTGGAGTTGACCGTATTTACGATGTAATGGAAGAATTGAATTTGTTTCCGGAAAATATTAGCAAAACAGCTTCCTGTAAACTATTATTTAGCCATTTTGATTTAGAAACACAAAACCACAGTTTGGCTTTAGCAGCTCAATTGCGTACTAATAATATTTCCTGCGAAGTGTATCCCGACATAACAAAAAAATTGGGCAAACAATTTGATTATGCTAACAAAAAAAATATTCCTTTTGTATGCACTGTTGGAAGCAATGAAATAACAAGCGGGGAGTATTCGGTAAAAAATATGCAAAGCGGTGAACAGGAAAAAATGACACTTAGCCTCTTGTTAGAAAGATTAAAGAAAGGACAATGATATTTATAATTGACCATACAAAAAGACTTAGTATTGCTACCCTCAAAGAATTTTTAGAGGACAAAAACGCAACCGTACAACTTTCTGAAGCGAGTAAAAGTGCCATATTACAATGTCGTAATTATCTGGATGAAAAAATAAAAAAAAGTGGAGCGCCTATTTATGGGATTAATACCGGCTTTGGCTCCTTGTGTAATGTCATCATTGCTGATAATCAAATAGAACAACTTCAGGAAAACCTTGTTAAAAGCCACGCCTGCGGCATGGGTCATGAAGTGCCTCAGGATATTGTGAAACTCATGCTGTTTCTTAAGATACAATCACTGTCTTACGGCAAAAGTGGAGTGCAATTGCTTACCGTTGAGCGTTTGTGCGATTTTATCAACCATAAAATTTACCCCATTGTATATCAGCAGGGTTCTTTGGGTGCCAGCGGTGATTTAGCACCTTTGGCTCATTTAAGTCTCCCACTGCTGGGAATGGGCAAAACAAATCATAACGGTTCTGTTATTGACGCAAGTGAAGTATTAAAACAATATCACCTTCGTCCTATTAAATTAAAGTCAAAAGAAGGGTTGGCTTTATTAAATGGTACGCAGTTTATGGGAGCTTATGGGGTTTATTGTTTAATAAAATCATTGCAACTCAATAAAGCGGCGGATGTTATCACCTCCGTTTCCATAGACGCTTTTGACGCGAAAATGGACCCTTTCAAAGACCAATTGCACACTATTCGTGCTCACACCGGGCAATTGCAAACCGCGCAGGCCATTCGTAAAAACCTGGAGGGAAGCGAAATAAACAAACAAGAAAAAAAACAGGTACAAGATCCTTATTCTTTTCGCTGTGTTCCGCAAGTACATGGCGCCACAAAAGATACGGTAGCCTATGTAAGTTCCGTTTTTGAAACCGAGATTAATTCCGTTACTGACAACCCCACTATTTTTCCAGATGAAGATGAAATCCTAAGCGGAGGAAATTTTCACGGACAGCCATTGGCTTTGGCCTTTGATTTTTTATGTATTGCTATGGCTGAGTTGGCGAATATATCCGAAAGAAGAACCTATCTGATGATTTCAGGCCAACGCGGATTACCTGCATTTTTAACGGCCAATCCCGGATTAAATTCGGGGTTCATGATTCCGCAATATACCGCAGCGAGTATTGTAAGTCAAAACAAACAACTATGCACCCCGGCCAGTGTGGACAGCATAGTTAGTAGCAACGGACAAGAAGACCATGTGAGTATGGGAGCCAATGCGGCAACCAAATGTTTGTCGGTAATTGAAAATGTAGAAAAAGTTTTATCGATAGAATTGTTGAATGCAACGCAAGCCATAGAATTCAGAAGGCCATTAAGATCTTCCGCAAAAGTTGAGCAATTAATGTCAGTTTACCGTAAAACAATACCATTTATGAAAGAAGATGGTTTGGTTTATGAATTGATGCATGCTTCTCAGGAGTTTATCAAAACTCATTTTAATGAGGAGCATTAAAATAAAAAATAAAACTTTCTTTTCT
>CALMND010000523.1 GCA_937868565.1 uncultured Bacteroidota bacterium
AATTGCATAGGTATGAAGAAGATAACTTGTATTTTCGCATTTCTTGTACTTTCAGGTTTATTTTTGCAATCGCAAAACGAAACCAGTAAATGGTATTTTGGTAATATGGCGGGACTCGATTTTATGACTAACCCCCCTACTATATTAACGAACGGAGCCATGAATACTAATGAGGGATGCGCCAGCATTGCAGATGCTAATGGAAATCTTTTATTTTACTCGGATGGGGCAACTGTTTGGAATCAGCAACACCAGATAATGGCGAACGGCACTGGTTTGCTGGGAAATGGGCCAACGGGAACCTCCCAAGCTGCGCTTGTTGTGAAAAAACCAAACAGCAATAACGTTTATTTTTTATTTACTTTGGATGATGCCTCTGGCCCCAACGGTTTAACCTATTCCGCCATTGACTTGAGTTTGGCTGCCGGCATGGGTTCTGTTACTAGCAAAAACTTTTTTTTACATAGTCCACTTACCGAACAACTAACCGCTGTCAAGCACTGTAATGGACAGGACGTATGGGTAATTACCCATGAATGGAACTCAAATAATTTTCGCTCCTATCTGGTAACTTCTGCTGGAGTAAATACTGTTGCCGTTATTTCTTCTGTGGGTCCCACTTTTACCGCTACCAATGTTTTTCCGTTTACTAATGATGTTTCGCCGGCTGGATGTATTAAATCCACTGCAGATGGAAGAAGATTGGGGTTATCGGTATTAACTGCGAACTCGACGGCAGGCGGGTATCAGCTGTACGATTTTAACACTAGTACGGGAGTCGTTACTAATTCTCTTAATCTTCTAAATTGCACCTGGGCTTATCCTTTGGAGTTTTCGAGCGATGGAACTAAATTTTACGCTCGAGGATTGGACGCAAACTCCAATTCTTTGATTTATCAATGGGATTTATGCGCTGGTTCAAACGCTGCCATTGTTGCGTCTAAATATACAGTTATTGTAACGCCAGATTATATATCTACTATGCAACTTGCTAAAAATGATAAACTTTATTTAGCTGCAGTTGGCAAACCCTATTTGGATGCTATTAATTCCCCAAATAACTCTGGCGCATTATGTAATTACTCTCAACAGGCACAATCTATCGGTAATGCCACCTGTAATTTAGGCCTCCCTAATTTTGTAAGCAGTTATTTTAAGCCAACAAATTCCAGCCAGCCATTTTTGTATAATTATAATGCAGGCGCAGCCACTTGCTTAACACCGACTTTTACGGCCATCTCCTGCCCTTACACTTCACAGCCAGTTAATTCTGTGCTTTGGTCATTTGGTCATCCCGCTTCGGGTGCTGCCAATACCTCAACAGTTTTAAACCCTACCCATACTTATAATGCTCCAGGCACTTATACAGTACAACTTATAATCAACTATAATTGCAGCAGCGATACTTTAAAACAAACAATTACTTTAAACAACTACGCCCCAGCGCTCATTTTAACAGGCAAAAAAACAATTTGTATTGGCGAGAGCAGCACTTTATTTGCGGGTGGCGCTAACACATATAGCTGGAACCATGGAATAAACACAGCTTCAACGATTGTGTCTCCAACAGTTACTACAACTTACACTGTGGTTGGCACAAGTACTTCCGCCTGCACAACTATCACTGCCATTACCGTTACCGTTTCTAAATGTTTGTCTTTAAAAGAATCAGGTCTAGGAAATGCTTTTGTTAAAATATTTCCTAATCCTATGAAAGAAGGCAACCTTACAATTATGTTAAATGGAGAAGAAACAAAATTAGACCTTACCATAAAGTTGATTAATATGTTAGGGCAAGAAGTTTTACCACAAGCTGTTTTATATCCCCATGAGGCATTACAACTTTTCACGCAAAATATCCCAACCGGTGTTTATTTTTTGCAAGTGTTTGAAAAGAATAAACTCCTGGCAATAGAAAAAATTGTTAAAGAGTGATTGGGTTTAATTTTGCTTTTAACATCCCATCAATGTCCTATTTTTACAACAATAAATAACAAAAATCCCCCCAAAAAGGGCATTTTAAAAGATTAGTTTTGCTTATACGCCAAAAAGTGAATTTATTTCAAATTCAATGCTATTTTTGCAATTCAATTTAAAATATATGAAAAAAATTAGCATTGCATTGTTGTTGAGTTTTGTATTCAATAACATTTCTTTAAAAGCCGATGAGGGTATGTGGCTGGTTCATCTTATTGGGGATAAAACCTATGCCGACATGGTAAAGCGAGGCTTAAAACTCTCCAAGGAGCAACTTTACAGTATGAACAAAAGCAGTATTAAAGATGCGATTGTGATTTTTGGTGGAGGCTGTACGGCTGAGTTGGTAAGTAAAGAAGGATTACTTTTTACAAATCACCATTGTGGTTATGACAATATTGCCAGTTCAAGCTCAGTGGAGCACAACTATTTGCGAGATGGGTTTTGGGCCAAATCAAAACAAGAGGAAATCGCCTGTCCTGGGTTAAGCGTACAGTTTTTGGTAAAAATAGATGATGTGACGGAGGCTGTAATGGCTAAACTAAAGGATGTAAAACCAAATGAAATTGTTTCTAAACTTCAGCCAATTCTTATTGAAATGCAGAACAAAGCTTCCGAGGGAACAGGATTTGAAATAAGGATAAGCAGTTTTTTTAAGGGGAATCAGTTTCTGCAATTTACGTATCAACGTTATAAAGACGTTCGATTGGTTGGCGCACCGCCCGAAAGTATTGGAAAATTTGGCGGCGATACTGACAATTGGGAATGGCCTCGTCACACAGGCGATTTTTCCATTTTCAGAGTTTATATGGCTCCAGACGGGAAGCCTTCAGAGTATAAGGCTGAGAATGTGCCTTACCAACCAAAACACTTTTTACCGGTTTCTATTAAGGGACTAAACGATGGAGATTATGCTATGATTTATGGTTATCCGGGAGGTACCAACCGTTACGAAACCTCACATGGCGTGAAATTAAAAATGGATATTGATAATCCGAATTTAGTGAACCTTCGCGATGCGCGTTTAAAATGCATGTTAGCAGAAATGGTAAAAGACCCTGCTGTTAAAATTCAATTGGCCAGCTCTTACGCCGGTATTGCAAACTACTGGAAGTTTTTTGACGGAGAAACCAAACAGTTAGCTAAGCACAATGTGTTGGCACAGAAACAAAAAGACGAAGAAATTTTTACAAATTGGGCAAAGGGTAAACCAGAATACGATAATTTATTTAACGACGTGAAAAATGTTTATGATGCCTGGAGGCCTTACGCAAAGGGTCGTGTTTATCTCAACGAAGGAATTTTCGGTTCTCCGCTTATTGGTTTTGCATCGGCACTTAAGGAACTAGATGATGCATTATTGAATCCTGCTTCGGGTCAAAAGGAAATTGATAAATCTTTGGCAGGCGTGAAAGGCGGCTACGATAGATTTATTAAAGGGGAGAATATTATTTCTGACAGAAATATTTTGGCTACCGTTTTAAAAATGTACAATACAGATGTAGAGGCAAGTCAGCAGCCAACCGCATTCTATACTTGGCTCAAAAATACCTATGGAGACTTGAGCAAAGATGAAACGTATCAAAAATATGCTAAGGATGTTTTCGATAATACATTTTTACTTGATAAAGAAAAATGGAGCGCGTTTGTCGCTAAACCGGATTCCGCCCTTCTCCATAAGGATCCTGCTTTTAAAACAGCAATGGCATTTGTTAAAAACTTCAACAATAATTATAAAAAATATTTTACGGAATTTACTGCAAATAACTATGGTTTAAATAACAAGTACTTAAAAGGTGTTTTGGAGATGAAAAAAGGAACCGCTATGTATCCCGACGCCAACTTTACCATGCGTGTTTCTTATGGAAATGTAAAATCGTATTCACCTAAAGATGCGGTGAAGTACAAAGAGATTTGCACACTAAAAGGTGTGATGGAAAAATACAGACCTGGTGATTATGAATTTGATGCTCCGGCAAAACTCATCGATTTGATCAATAAAAAGGATTATGGCCAATACGTAGATAAAAAATCGAACGATGTAGTAGTTTCATTTATTACGACCAATGATATTACCGGAGGAAATTCAGGCTCGCCAGTTTTAAACTCAAAGGGCGAATTAATAGGCTTGGCTTTTGACGGAAACTATGAGGCGCTTAGTCATAAAATAGTATTTGATGGAGACTTAAACCGTACTATTTGTTTAGATGTGCGTTACCTTTTATTTGTGGTGGACAAATTGGGTGGAGCAACAAACTTAATTAACGAGTTAGTCCTTATTAAAAACTAGGGTTATTCTGCAAAAAAGCCGCTATTCGATAAGAGTAGCGGCTTTTTTAGTGGTTGAAAAATTTATTCCCCCTTAAAGTCCGCTTTTCGTTTTTCGAGGAAAGCATTTACACCTTCTTTAAAGTCTTTAGTACCAAAGGATTTTCCGAATTCCTCAATTTCCACTTCGAAACCATTCAGACTATTATTGTATCCGGCGTTAATTACTTTTATGGCTGTTTTAATTGCCGTAGGGCTTTTACTAGATATTTTGTTTGCTATTTCAAAACACTTTTTCAAAAGTTCTTCTTGTGTAGTAACATAGTTCGCTAAGCCCCATTTATAAGCATCATGCGCATTAATCATATCAGCCGTCACAACCATTTCAAAAGCCTTGCCTTTACCAACTAGCTGCGCTAAACGCTGTGTTCCACCATATCCGGGGATTAACCCAAGGCTTACTTCAGGTAAGCCCATTTTGGCGTTGTCTGCAACCACTCTTATATGACAGGCCATCGCTAACTCTAATCCCCCACCTAATGCAAAACCATTAACAGCAGCAATCATAGGTTTGCTATAATTTTCTATAAAGTTGAAAATTTTGAAGTGACCAATAGCGCTAAGTTGTTTACCCTGATCAACCGTAAAATTAGAAAATTCAGAAATATCCGCACCGGCAACAAACGCCTTCTGACCTGAACCGGTTAATATAACAGCACGAATGTCGCTCTGATTCTCCGCTTCTACCAGCGTTTCGTGAAGCTCCTCGATAGTTTGTTTGTTTAAAGCATTTAATTTGTCTGGGCGATTAATTGTAATCACCAAAACGCTGTTCTGTACCTCACATAATATAAACTCACTTGTTGCCACCATTTGAATATTTTAAAAACTGGACAAATATAAAGTAATTGACCTAAAAACAAGTAAAAGTTTTAAACGGGTGGTGGAAAAGTTTTAACGGAGAAATAGTTATTAGAAACGCAATGAAATTGTCAAATGGAATTTAAATACTTTGCCAAGTAGTTGCCCATGCTAAAACATGATTGCAAGAGATACCCTCCAGTAGGCGCATCGTAATCCAACATTTCTCCAATAGCAAAATTTCTGGGCATATTCTTCAATTCAAAGTTTTCACTGATTTCACTTAAGACAATTCCACCTACCGTTGAAATAGCTTCTTCTATATTTGCGGTTCCGTGAATGATAAGGTCTAAATTTTTAATGTGAGTCGCAAGTTTTTGGGGCGAAAGAAAATCTTCTTTTGAAATATTATTTTTTAAAAGCGTTATGGTAGTAGAGTTGAGGTTTAAGTTTTCTCTTAAAAGAGTTGTAACGTTTGGCCGCGATTTTGTGCTTAGTTTTTTTGTAATTGTTTCTACACTGAAATTGGGCTTCAAATCAATTTTTATTTTGGCAAAGCCTTTGGCCTTCAATTGTTCACGTATTTGAGGGCTAAGAGGATATATCCCGCTTCCTTCAATTCCGAGTTTTGTCAAAACAACTTCGCCTAAATGAGTTTTGCCGGAACAAGTAATGGAAATGTTTTTTAGAGCTTTGCCTTCTATTTTGGGAATAAAATCTTTTTCCCAATTTATTTTGTAGCCACAGTTGCTTGCTTCAAACTCTTTGCAGTCAATTTTTTTATCTCTGAAAAATTTTAACCACTCTCCCGTAGTTCCTGTAACGGGCCAAGAAGCGCCTCCCAGACAAAAAACACTATAATCGGAATGTACTTCTTTAGTTAGCTCTGCGTTCAAAAAAAGAAGCCCATCACTCTTTGAAAAACCAAGCCATTCATGTTTGACATGAATACGGACGTTATTTTTTTTAATTTTTTCGAGTAACACCTTTAATACTTCGACAGGTTTTATTCCCTTTTTAGGAAAAATCCTGCCGCTTGTGCCCACAAAGGTTTCGATGCCTGAATGATTTAGCCATTCAACAAAATGCGCATTTGAAAATTGATTAAATGCTTTTTCAAGAAATTGGTGGGGACTATATCTTGTAATAAAATTCTCTGGCGATTCCGAGTGAGTTAAATTTAAACCACCATCGCCCGCCACTAAAAATTTGCGACCTAATGCTACATTTTTTTCATAAATACTGATTTCATATTTTGAAGAATCCAATTCGGCTGCCAGAATTAAGGCACTAGAGCCACCGCCAACTATCGCTACTTTTCTACGCAACTAATCTGCTTTCACTTTTTCAATGTATTCGTCAATGGTTTTAAAGATCTGGTTAAAAAACTGATAACGCTGTTTTTCGGCCACTCCACTTATAAGAGTACTTTTCTTTTCGAGATTACGCACCCAATGTTCCGTTTCATCACAAAACTCAGGATTATTGGTTGTTAAAGAATTCATGGTGTTAAAGGAAATATAAGAATACCTTGAACCACCCATTACAACATAAATGCAATTGGTTCCTAACACAACTTCGCTGTTATAAAGAAAATAGGTTTCCTCTTTATCACTTATATTTTTTCTCGCATTTCCGGCATTCTTATGAACCATTTCTATCATACTTCGATAGTCCGTCAGTAAATCCAATGCAACTTCCTTTTTTAGAATGCCGCTATCAAAATAAAATCTAATTTGCCGTAGACCAGTCAATACTGTTTCACTTGTCCATACTTCCGAACTCGGGACACTCAAATATTCTTTATACGAATTATGAGCCACGTCTACGAGTGTTGCAGGCACGAATCCCCATTCAAATTTTAAATGCTGATAATCGGGAACATTAAGAACGCTGCGTTGCCAATAAAACAATTTGAATTCCGTTAGTTTTTTTGAGAAGAAAGAGTAGAAAATTGGAATTTCTTCTGCCACATAATATATTTTTTTATTCTCGAACTTATTAATGGTTTTTAAATGATTAATAAGCCGGTTAAGATAACCTTCAAAATTTTTTGCGCTATCGGTTAGTTTTGTATATGCAAAAGTTACCGTATCGCTTTGGTTGCCAAAAACCTCGTCCACACTTATGGTGTGTTTTTTAGAAATCTTGTAAATCTCTTGTATAGTTAATTCAGTTTCTAAGCGAATTCTTCTATAAGCCGAATCTATGCTTACATCCAGGATGTCTGCAATTTCTTCTGCCAAACCCATGCCAGAAGGCAGTACTTGTTTTAATTTTTGGATGAAGTTTTCCTGTACAGGGCTATGCTTTGCTATTTTAGAAATCCTCTTTTCGGGCATACCATTAATTGTTGTACATAAAGATATTGTTTTTAGAAATAAAAAAGAAGATAGCTAAGAATCATATAGCGAGAGCGGTTTGGCAATCGCAAGATACTTGGGGAAAAAAGAGTGAACTTAAGTTATTCACGTACAAGAACTTTTTGAACGGTTTTTCCAGTAATAAAGTAGAGCCCATAAGGCAAATCCACTACTTCGTAAGCAAAATTATTTTTTTCAGATAACTCGAATTTTTTTACAACTTGCCCTAATTCATTAGTTACTATGATGTTTTCTTTTGTTTTGCTTTTAATGGTAAATCTACCGTCGTTAGGATTAGGAAACGCTTCAAAACTGGTGGCGTCATAATTAATTTTGTTTACTGCCAATACCACTTCGCTGATATATACTTTCCAGTACTGCGAAGAGCCTGGAGAGAACGAAGTAACATTGCCGGCTTGCAATTGACCAGCAACAATTAAGTCGGGCTTGAAGTCGCCGTTGAGGTCTGCAACACTCCAGTTTTGTGAGCCAGTATTTTCATTTGGAGAAGCCGCACCTCCAACGTTATTAAAACCAAATGTGGTTCCTCCTGCAATTTTACCGCCATCGGGTAAATTGCAACTTATCGGTGTTATGTTAAAACCCGTTCCATTATTTCGGAAGGCCTTCCAGTATTGGCTAGAGCCTGGTGAAAAGCAGGTAACGTTTCCTGCTTGAAGCTGCGCAGTTACTACTAAATCAGATTTCTTATCTCCATCCAAATCAACCAACGACCATGTTTGTGAACCCGTATTATCTGAATTGAATGCCACTCCAGCCACACTGTTATAGCCGTAGGTAGTTCCTCCACTTAGCTTGCCTCCGTTTGGTAGATTCCAATTTGTTGGGGTAATGGAAAATCCTGTTCCGGTATTGGAAAAAACTTTCCAGTATTGATTTGAACCTGGAGAAAAGCAAGTAACAAAACCTGCCTGCAATTGTGCTGCAACTAAAAGTTCAGGTTTATTGTCTCCGTCTAAATCAACGACCGACCAAGTTTGTGAGCCTGTATTATCCGAGGCGCTCGCAGAGCCACCCATATTATCGTATCCAAAGGTAATTCCACCGGTGAGCTTTCCACCGTTAGGCAAAGTCCAATTTATTGGAGTAGTGGAAAACCCTGAGCTAGTGTTGACAAAAACTTTCCAATATTGATTAGAGCCGGGTGAAAAACAGGTAACGTTTCCCGCTTGTAATTGCCCAGTAACCAGTAAATCAGATTTTCCATCGCCGTTTATATCCGTGACGGACCAGTTTTGAGAGCCTGTATTATCTGATGGGGAACTAAAGCCAGTTGCCGTATTATAGCCGTATGTTATTCCGCCGTTTAGTTTTCCTCCATTAGGTAGACTCCAGTTAATTGGTGTAGTGGAGAATCCTGAGCTAGTATTAAGATAGACTTTCCAGTATTGATTGGAGCCGGGTGAAAAACAAGTGACATCCCCAGCTTGTAATTGTGCAGTAACGATTAATTCAGGCTTAGAGTCACCAGTAACGTCAAGAAGAGTCCATGTTTGTGAGCCGGTATTGTCGCTCGACAAAGCAGTGCCACTTACATTATCAAAACCATAAGTTATTCCCCCAGAAAGACGGCCTCCGTTAGGCAAGGACCAGCTTATGGGCGTTGCTGAAAATCCATTACCACTGTTGAGATATACGTTCCAATACTGATTAGTTCCGGGAGAAAAACAAGTAACATTGCCTGCTTGAAGCTGAGCGCAAACTACTAAGTCAGGTCTTTTATCACCATTCATATCCATCAAACTCCAAGTTTGTGAGCCGGTATTGTCTGAAACAAAAGAACTACCGGCCGTATTATTAAATCCAAAAGTAATTCCACCGGAAATTTTACCACCATTAGGCGTTCCCCAGTTAATACTTCCTAAAGGAAATCCTTGACCAAAACATTTTAAAGTAACAATAGAAATTAAAACAAATAGTTTATTTTTCATAATTTGAGGTTATTATTATTTTGATAGTCATTAAGAAATAAACAGCATTCAAGTATGATTTTATGAACATTGTTTATTCCGGATTTGCAATTTTATATTACTTATTTGATTCTAAAGCAATCGACTTTAGGTAGGAACTACTTATTATTCTTTAATAAATGATTTTACCAAATCACTATTTTTACTTTTAAACTTAATAAAATAAACACCGTTAGGTAAGTCGGAAACTTCAACATTTACGGACGAATTTGCGTTAAAATCAAGATTAGAAACGGTTTTAATAACGGCCCCTAACGTGTTGTATATTTCTATTTTTGATTCTAAATTTTCAACCCCTTTGTTTTCTATTTTTATAAAACTATTTGCAGGGCTTGGCACAACGGAAATTTTAACACCATTGTTTGTTTTTTCAGCTAAACCGGTATTGCTTGTGTTTGATGGCACAGTGACAGTGACCGAATAACGAACTTTACCACATGGAGCAGTCGCTTCTAATTCGATAACGTAAGTCCCCGGAATACTAAAAGTATGTGTTCCGGGCTGTGTTAACGGGGAAGTGCTTAAGTCGCCAAAGTTCCAAACATAGTTGGAAAAACTTCCGCCAGAAGTATTATTAAGTGTAACAACTAAACCGTTAGTTGTGTAGTTGAAGGAAGGTAAAGGGTTGTCAACAATGATATTGGCCGTTAAAGATTGTGTGCAGTCGCCCACCCATCCGTAATAGGTTTCGGCATAAACCGCATTAAAACTTCCAAGATTTGTATATGTGTTTGTCTTAATCGAGCCGTTCGGGAAGTTAATAGCGGGAATTCCATTACCGTAATCAAGACTTTTGCCGTTCGGAATTACAGGAGAAATCATAGAGTGAACCTGATAATTTGGCGTAATCCCAACGGTGGTGTTTGTAAAATTATATACCGCGGGAGCACCACAAGCGGTGGACGTTTTTGCGCTTGCCCAAGTGGGGTTTACGGAGGTGGTTATAATAGGTCTTAGTAGAGGATATACGTTAATTCGGTTAGCTCCACTATAAGTATATAAAAAGTTAGGCCAAGTTAATACATTCCCATAGGCTGGCCCACCGCCCATGTTTGGACCTTCAAAAATTTTGCAGGAATCCGAACTAGAAAACGCTTCGATTCCAATCGCAAAACCATTGTTGCTGGTAATTGGAATCGGGTTTGAAAAATAAACTGTATAATCTGTTGCGGTAGTACCAATTACTTGAACATTGGTAGACCCTAAAAAGGCCCCGCTGGCAAAGGTGCCCGCAACATTGATATCAGTTACCGTTACTTCCATGTTTGCAGTAGTTTGGCTTAAGTAGGTGGCAGCATTAAATACAACCCCTAAAATCGACCCTTTGTAAGTAACATTATTTATTTTTGGATAAATCATGTATAAACCTCTAGCCTTAAATTGTGAAGAATTTTGCTGAGGCCCTCCAACCTTATCTACGTAATAAGCAGTACCTCCAACAAAATCAACCATATCGGTACAATTGGCAAGTGCTGCTGTTTTTTTTAGTTTTACTTCGCCAGAGGAGTTGTCATGCAGAACTTCTTCGGGTTTAAGCTTTAGGTTGTCATAAGAGCTCTTATTGGTTTGATATTCACTCGAGGGTAAATCACCAACGGTGTAATTGCCTTTTTGAGCTGTGTACTGAAGAACTAATAATGTTAAACAAGCGACAAGGTTTTTCTTAGAAATAAGCGTAAATGTTCTTTTCATATGTGTTTTTTTGGTTTCACAAAGATACGAATTTGGCACCAGATGGACAAATAATAGGGCGCTTCTATTAGACAAAATCAACAATTTAATAGTAACTGACGGTTAGTTTTTCCAGCACGCTTCGATTATGCGGCTAGTGTTGTCTGCAGTTGCAAAAGCAAACCCTCGAAACGAGCAGCCAGTTGATATTATTCTTTAATGAAAGATTTAACCAAATCACTATTTTTACTTTTAAACTTGATAAAGTAAACACCAATAGGTAGGTCGGAGACTTCAACATCTACGGTAGAACCATTTTCAAAATCAAGACCAGAAATAACTTTAATAACGGCTCCCAATGTGGTATAGATTTCAATTTTTGACCCTAAATCGTCTAAACCTTTGTTTTCGATTCTTATAAAATTACTTGCTGGGTTGGGAACAATAGAAATTTCTGACGCACTATAACTTTTTTCAGATAAATTAGTGCTACTTGAATTTGAAGGAACTGTTACGGTAACCGAATATCGAACCTTACCACAAGGAGCGGTACCTTCTAATTCAATGACATAAGTTCCGGGAATACTGAAGGTGTGTGTTCCGGGTTGGGTTAAAATGGAGGTGCTTAAATCTCCGAAGTTCCAAACATAATTAGTAAAACTACCTCCTGAAGTATTATTGAGCGTAACAACTAAACCGTTAGTTGTATAATTAAAAGCAGGGATTGGACTATTTACAATAATAGTTGTATTGCTATTACCGCTACAGAAGCCAGACCAGCCATCATAGGTATATGAGGCCACCGCCTGAAAACTTCCTAAAGTAGCGTAAGTGTGCGTTTTCGCCGTTGTGAACGCAACTATAGGACTTCCGTCACCATAATCTAAAGATTTATAAGTAAGATTATTTGGTTTGATGATGGGATTATTAATGTATGTAGGTGAAGGGGTATTGTTTGTAAAACCAAATACAGCGGGGGCACCGCAACCGGTGCTTGTTTTTGCGCTCGAAAAAACAGGATCAGCTGAAATGGTGATAATTGGTTTTAGAAAGTAATAAAGAGAATTGTTAACAACTGGGGTGGAGTTGTTATACACTAAATCATACGCCAAAACAGGACTTCCGTTAGGCCTAAGAACTGAAGAAATAGCAAGAGAATCAGTATTTGATACCGCGTAAGCGGCTACAGCGAATCCATACGAGGAACTAACAACAATTGGTGAAGGAAAAAGTACCTGGGACGTAGTGGCCTGGTTTGCAGTAATTTGAAATGTAGCACCGGGGCCTAATGGGCTGCCTGTTGGATCTGAATTAATATCTAAATTGTAAACATAAAAAATAACATTTGGCGCAGTACTGTTTTGCCACTTAGCAGCGCTGAATTCAACGCCCAAAATAGTGCCCGTATACGCCCCACCTAAACCAGACGTAGGATATTTCATGAACCGCGCTCTAGCTTTGCTAAGAAAAGACTGTTGGAATCCTCCTCCGAAGCTCCAATTGGCATTATACGTATTGCCAATGTAGTTTACAACGTCTGTGCAAGTGGAAGCAGCCGATTGCTTATTATGCGATGAGTTTTTTATTAAAAAGGAAGTTCCAGGACCACCTAACGAGATATTTTGCGAAAAGGCATGATTAAGTAAAAGAACCAACGCACCAAGAATAAGAAAATTAGATTTGTAAAAAGTTTTCATCGAGAGTTTTAGAACAAAAGTAGAATTTATTCGTGTAAAAAACAATAGCTTCAAGTCATTAACAAGTCAGTTTAAAGAAACAGCAAATTAAGATATTAATTTTAAAAGTACTTGTACATTTGGCATTGTTTAAACAGGCCCAAAGTGTTAAATTTAAGATTTGTATTTAAGTTATGTATATTAAAAACTATATAAATGGACGTTTAACAGAACCAATTTCCAAAAGGTATCTGGATAATTTTAATCCTTCGGATGGAAAAGTTTATTCATACATTCCAGACAGCGACGAGCGTGATGTCGAACTTGCGTATCAGGCGTCCAGCTTGGCATTTGAGTCCTGGAGCATAACTCCAAAGGAGCAACGTTCAAAATTCTTATTAAAAATAGCAACTTTAATTGAGCAAAACCTCGAGAAACTTGCCTTGGCAGAGAGTATTGATAATGGCAAACCTTTGAAGCTAGCTAAGACAGTAGATATACCAAGAGCTGCGGCTAATTTTCATTTTTACGGTACTGGCATTTTGCACTATGCAACGCATTCGCATAGTATGGAAGATACTGCTGTTAATTATACACTTCGCCAACCAGTGGGTGTGGCGGGTTGCATTTCGCCATGGAACTTACCGTTATATTTATTTAGTTGGAAAATAGCTCCGGCTTTGGCTGCGGGTTGCACTGTAGTGGCAAAGCCTTCGGAAATAACACCAATGACGGCATTTCTTCTTTCAGAAATTTGTATGGAAGCAGGATTACCAGCCGGTGTTTTAAATATAGTGCATGGTTTAGGCGGCAAGGTTGGAAATGCCATTGTGAGCCATAAAAACATCCCACTTATTTCTTTTACCGGGGGAACCATAACCGGTAAGCATATTGCTTCCATTGCGGCACCTATGTTTAAAAAACTGTCGCTGGAATTGGGAGGCAAAAACCCCAATATTATTTTCGCAGATTGTGATTACGAAAAGATGCTCTCAACGACGTTACTTTCTTCTTTCTCCAATCAAGGACAAATTTGTTTATGTGGCTCGCGTATTTTTGTAGAGAAAAAAATATATGAGAAATTTAAAACAGACTTTGTAGCTAAGACAAAAAACTTATTGGTTGGAAATCCATTAGATGAAAGAGTCAAAATAGGAGCTATTGTTTCTAAACAACATCATCAAAAAATATTAAGTTATGTGGAATTGGCCAAGACGGAGGGCGGCACTATTCTTTGCGGAGGTAAAGCAATTAATTTACCTGGAGATTTATCGGAAGGTTATTACATGGAACCAACCGTCATTGAAGGTTTAGGCTATGATTGCAGGACTAATCAGGAAGAAATATTCGGACCAGTAGTTACCATTACGCCTTTTGAAACAGAAGAACAGGTTTTAATGATGGCGAACTCCACGGTGTATGGTTTGGCAAGTGTTGTATGGACACAGGATCTAACGCGTGCCCACAGAATTGCCAATAAAATACACGCCGGCATCGTTTGGATAAATTGCTGGTTGTTACGCGATTTGAGAACGCCGTTTGGTGGCGTGAAGGCCAGTGGTGTTGGTCGTGAGGGAGGCTTTGAAGCACTTGATTTTTTTACCGAACCTAAAAATGTTTGCGTAAAATTACAATGAGCATGGTGGTTCTTAAAGTATAAATTAATTTTTTGTTTGGCTAATTATTATGAAATATTAGGTTTATCTCCTGATGCAGGTATATTAGAAATAAAAAGTGCGTTTAGAGTACTAGCAAAACGTTATCACCCAGATAGAAATTCCGAGGGAAAAGATTATTTCGAGAAAATCCTTAAGGCTTACGAAACGCTTTCTGATCCCACTTTAAAGTCTAACTACGATTATAGATTACAGCATAATCAATTAGAGAGAAAATACCCCAAGAAAGAAAATGCCAGAAGAGAAAGTCCACACACGGATGAACGAGAACGTAAAAGGAAACAGTACTACAACGATTACATTAAACAGTTTGAAAAAAGTCAACCTCGTGAAAATAACGTAGTAATGCCTAAAGACCAATATAACGAGTTCAAATACGTACTTTTTGCTACACCATTGGCCGTTTTACTTTTTTTATTAATCATGCGATTTGCAGGTTCTGATAAATTAAACCAGTCAGGAACCATTGTTTCTAAAGATCCTCAAGAGAACACAACTTCGCATTTAAATTTAGGA
>CALMND010000524.1 GCA_937868565.1 uncultured Bacteroidota bacterium
AAAGCTTTTTTTAAATGGTTAAACGCTTCTTCTTTTTCTCCTTTCGCACTATAATAATCATGGAGGTCAAGATGTACCATTGGGTTATTAGGCTCTATTAATAGCACTTTATCATACATAATTTTAGCTTTTTCCAAATCGTGCTGTTCTGCGTAAAAATCTGCTAGATGTGAATAAAATCTTGCTTCATTTTTATTCGCATTGCTTAATTTTAATAATTCGTTTTCAGCTTCCTTAAACTTTTTTTGATTTTTTAATAGTTTTACCTTGTTTTGTGTAATTTGCTCGTTTACACCATACGTTTTTTCAAGCTCATCATAAAGTTTAAAAGCCTTTTCATTCTGCCCAGTCAAAGAATATTCAATTGCTAAATCCTCCTTATAATCGAATCTTCCAGGGAAGTTTTTTACCAACAGCTCTCTAACTTTTATCGCCTGTTTATAATCTTTAGAGTTAAGATAGCAGTCAATTAACAAGAGTTGATACCATTCATTTGTTGGGTTGTCTTTTGCGCAATACTTCGCATTCTCCAATGCCAGAGGGATGTTGCCTAAAATTTTATAGGTCATTCCAAGTTCATAGTATATAGCTGCATCGGAAGGGTTCATTTTTTTACATTCTTCGTAGACTTTTAAAGCCTCTTGCAGATTTCCTTTCATCCTTAGCGCACAACCCTCGATAAACTTAGCTGCAAATTCTACCTCTGAAATATCATTACCTTTCGTTAACGCGAATGGAGATAATGACTCTTTGGCAACGGTTGCAGATTTTTTGTTTTTACAGGAAAAACATAAGATTACCGCTACTATAGACGATAGATATAAAAATAAACGTGTATTTGTTTTAAACAACAACTTGGGTATAATCGCTAATACTCAAATCAAATGGTGTTGCACTTACCTCAGCGCCCACACCGAGCATACTGTTATTTATACTGGCATTTGTAATTTTAACTGAGGTTTGAATAATAGAGTTTTTAACAATAGAGTTTTGTATCTGACTACCGGCACCAATACTTGCGTGCGGGCCAACAATGGAATTAATTAGTTCAACGTTATCGCCAATAAAACAAGGTTCAATAATTACACTATTGGTGTTTTTAATGTTGTTTCCTTTTAAGCGCGGCTGTCCTTTATCAAATTCTAAAATGCGTTGATTGGTATAAACCGTCGCGTTTTTATTGCCACAGTCCAACCACTCAGTAACCTGACCTGGCATAAATTTGGTGCCTTTGGTTTTCATGTTTTCCAAAGCGTTGGTTAGTTGAAATTCTCCTTTTTCCGTGATATTATTATCCAGTAAATATTGTAGTTCTTTTTTTAAATAATCTCCGTCTTTAAAATAATAAATTCCTATAATGGCTAAATCACTTACAAAAGTCGACGGTTTCTCAACAAAGTCAGTGATGATGCCACTTGCATCCAATTTCACAACACCAAACTGACTTGGGTCGTCAATTTTTTGAACCCAAATCACCCCTTCTTGTTGAGTGTCCATAACAAAATCGGCTTTAAACAAAGTGTCAGCAAATGCAACAACGGTTTTTCCTTTTATGGCGTCTTTAGCGCACATAATGGCGTGTGCGGTTCCCAGAGCTTTTTCCTGATAATAAATGCTTCCTTTAGCTCCCTGACTTTCGGCTACTTTAATTAAATTATGCTCAACTTCAGCGCCAAAATCGGCGCCAATTACAAAAGCTATTTCAGTTACTTTCTCGCCACACACCTTCGTAATATCTTCCACTAACCGTTGAACTATTGGTTTTCCTCCAACCGGAATGAGTGGTTTTGCAGTAGTTAAGGTATGAGGACGCATCCGCTTACCTTTACCTGCCATAGGAATAATAATTTGCATAAAACTTTATTATCAGGCAAAAATACTATAATTTAATGGATGAATAAGAGTAAATGGATAGTAAAAAGTACTTTATAGGAATTGTTGTTCCTGAACCTGTTTTTGAGAAAGTGGAGGGCATAAAACAACAATTATTTGAAAAACACGGTTTAAAAGGAGCGCTTAGGAGTCCCGCGCACATTACATTACACCGTCCTTTTGAGTGGAAAGAAGACAAAGAGGAAGCCTTAATACATAAACTCCGCAACTTTAGCTTCGTAAAAAAATTTGAAATTCAATTGCAAAATTTCGATTTTTTTGAGCCAAAGGTGATTTTTGTGGATGTTCTCCCTAACAATGGTTTGCTGGAACTCCACGATTCCTTGAAAAATTTCGCAAAAAAGGAGCTTAAATTGTTTAACGAGGTGGAAGACATAAGGGGCTTTCATCCACATGTAACCGTTGCGTTAAGAGATTTGAAAAAGCCAAAATTTTATACATTAAAAAAAGAGTTTGAGGCTAAAACGTTTTCGGAGACCTTTAGTTTTTCCGACATTAGTTTATTAAAACTGGAAAAAAAATGGCAAGTACGCGTGAAATTTCCTATATAAACAAACCAGAAACAAGAGTGCGCCGTCAATTATAAGAAGTTTTGCTAAAAAACAGTGCTGTTTTAAAGCCTTTGGTGAAATTACTGGCTTGAAAACTTGATTGTAAGCGTTTTGCTTAATACATTTGCCTTGCAAGTATCAAGTATTTATTTAAATCGTTATGAGTCAAAAATCAGGTTTCTTATATTCATCCATCGGAAAAAAGGTAGTAATGGGTCTAACCGGCTTATTTTTAATATCCTTTTTGGTTGTTCACTGTTTTATTAACGCCTTAATTTTCTTTAACGATGGCGGCCTTACCTTTAACACAGGTGCCGACTTCATGGCCCATAATTGGATTATCCGTTTTGGAGAGCTGGTTCTTTTTGCTGGTTTGATTTTACATATTGTTCAAGCACTGGTATTAACTCTTGAAAACAAAAAGGCTCGTCCGATTGCCTATGATAAAGTTGATGGTGCGGCAAACTCGAAATGGTATAGTCGCTCTATGGGTTTATTAGGAACCTTATTACTCATTTTTTTAATTGTTCATTTAGCCCATTTCTGGGTTAAGTCTCGTTTTACAGGACTTCCGGGAGAAGATGGTAATGGACACGAAAACCTTTACGCGGTTATGCAGGAAACTTTTAAAATTCATTGGGTAGTACTCCTTTATTGCTTATCCATGGTTTCACTGGCTTATCATTTATTACATGGATTTCAATCGGCTTTTCAAACTTTAGGACTTAATCATAAGAAATATACTCCGCTTATTAAGAAAACCGGAATGGCTTTCTCTATTATTGTTCCGCTAATTTTTGCCTTAATGCCGCTTTCTTTGCATATGGGCTGGATTAAATAGTTAATAATTTATCATTCAACATTTTTCAAATATGGCTTCATCACCAAAATTAAACGCAAAAATTCCTGAGGGAACTCTTGAAAATAAGTGGACTAAGTATCGATCCACCGTTCATCTTGTTAATCCTGCCAATAAACGTAGCCTCGAAGTAATTGTGGTTGGTTCAGGTTTAGCGGGGGCTTCGGCTGCTGCAACACTGGCGGAAATGGGATACAAAGTAAAAGTGTTGTGTTTTCAGGATTCACCACGCCGTGCACATAGTATTGCGGCACAGGGTGGAGTAAACGCCGCAAAAAATTACCAAAATGATGGTGATAGTATTTACCGTTTATTTTACGATACTATTAAAGGTGGCGATTACCGAGCTCGTGAAGCTAACGTACACCGCCTTGCCGAAGTTTCCGGAAATATTATTGACCAATGCGTGGCACAAGGCGTTCCTTTTGCCCGCGAATATGGCGGAACCTTAAGCAACCGTTCTTTTGGCGGAACTCAGGTGCAACGAACTTTTTATGCGGCAGGACAAACTGGCCAACAATTGTTGTTAGGCGCTTATAGTGCTTTGCAGCGACAGGTAGGAATGGGGGCTGTTACTTTATTGGCACGTCATGAAATGATGGACGTGGTAAATATTGATGGAAAATGCCGTGGCATCATTGCCCGCGATTTGGTAAGCGGAAAATTAGAAAGACATTTTGGACATGCTGTGTTGTTATGTACTGGTGGTTATGGTAATGTGTTTTACTTATCCACGAACGCTATGGGAAGCAATGTTACTGCGGCATGGAAAGCGCATAAAAAAGGAGCGTTTTTTGGAAATCCTTGTTACACACAAATTCATCCAACGTGTATTCCCGTGAGTGGCGACCATCAATCTAAACTGACTTTAATGTCCGAATCATTGAGGAACGACGGTAGAATTTGGGTTCCAAAAAAATCTGGTGATTCTCGTAAGCCAAATGATATTCCTGAAGAAGAAAGAGATTATTATTTAGAGCGTCGCTATCCTGCATTTGGTAATTTAGTGCCACGCGACGTTGCCAGCCGTGCCGCTAAAGAACGTTGCGATGCAGGTTTCGGAGTTGGAACGAGTAAAATGGCTGTGTATCTCGATTTTGCAGCCAATACAGAGCGCTATGGCAAAATTCAGGCTAACAAATTAGGTAACCATAATCCTACCAAGAAAGAAACGATCAAACTTGGTAAAGAAGTTGTTAAGGAAAAATATGGCAACTTGTTCGATATGTATAAACAAATTACCGGTGAAGACCCTTATGAAGTGCCCATGCGAATATATCCCGCCGTGCATTACACGATGGGTGGGTTGTGGGTAGACTATAATCTAATGACAACTGTTCCGGGTTTATATGCTTTAGGTGAAGCTAATTTTAGTGATCATGGGGCTAACCGTTTAGGGGCATCGGCATTAATGCAGGGATTGGCAGATGGATACTTTGTAGTTCCTTACACCATTGGAGATTATTTGAGCGAGGAAATTCGCACCAAAGCCATCTCGACAGACAATGAGGCTTTTGTGAAAGTAGAGGCGGAAGTGCAAGAGCGCATTAACAAACTGATGAATATTAAAGGTTCGAAATCCGTTGATCATTTCCATAAACGTTTAGGAAAAATTATGTGGGATAAATGTGGCATGGCTCGTAATAAAGAAGGTTTAACTCAAGCCATTTCTGAGATTCAATCACTAAAAGCAGAATTTTGGAAAGATGTGCGTGTGCCCGGAGATGCTAATGAGTTTAATCCTGAATTAGAAAAAGCGCATCGCGTTGCCGACTTTATTGAGTTAGGAGAATTAATGTGCAAGGATGCTTTAAATCGTAATGAGAGTTGCGGTGGACATTTTAGAGAAGAATATCAAACACCTGATGGAGAGGCTTTGCGTGACGATGATAACTTTGCTTACGTTGCCGCTTGGGAATACAAAGGCGACAGCAATTTCGAGTTGCATAAAGAAGAATTAAAATTTGAGAATATTAAATTAGCGCAGCGGAATTACGCATAACTACTATAAATATGAGTCACGGAAATATGAACCTCACTTTAAAAGTGTGGAAACAAAAAAATAAAAACGAAAGAGGCCGTTTTGAAACATACGATGCCAAAGGCATTAGCCCCGACATGAGTTTTTTAGAAATGTTTGATGTAGTGAATGAGCAACTCATCAGCAGTGGTAAAGAACCTATTGCATTTGACCACGATTGTCGCGAAGGTATTTGTGGCATGTGTAGCATGTATATCAATGGCCGCCCTCATGGTCCAAAGCAGGGAGTTACAACTTGCCAATTGCATATGCGTAGTTTTAAAGATGGCGATACCATTGTAGTGGAGCCTTGGCGCAGTGCGGCCTTTCCGGTAATAAAAGATTTGGCGGTTGACCGTTCGTCGTTCGATCGCATTATGGCCGCAGGTGGTTTTGTTTCGGTTAACACAGGTAATGCAAAAGATGCCAATAATATTTTAATTCCAAAAGATGATGCCGACACTGCTTTTAATGCAGCGGCCTGCATAGGTTGTGGAGCTTGTGTAGCGGCTTGCAAGAATTCAAGTGCGATGCTGTTTGTGTCGGCTAAGGTCTCTCAGCTAGCACTGCTACCACAAGGGCAGATTGAAAAGAAAAGCCGTGTGCTAAACATGGTGAAACAAATGGACGAGGAAGGGTTCGGAAATTGCACGAATACCGGGGCTTGCGAAGCCGAATGTCCAAAAAGTATTTCGCTGGAAAATATTGCTAGAATGAATAGAGAGTTTGTGAGTTCGAGCATGACCTAATTAATTTGCTTTGCAATAGAACCTATTAATTTGCTTTGCAAATTAATCCCTCTTCAACTCAATCCTAAATGTAGTTCCTCGGTTGGGTTCGCTATTAAATACGTAAATTTTTCCTTTGTGATAGGTTTCTATAATGCGCTTGCATAAACTTAAGCCCAGTCCCCAGCCTCGGCTCTTAGTAGTATAACCAGGTTCAAACACAGTCATAAATTTTGATTTAGGGATTCCCTTCCCGGTGTCAATGATATTAATCAGCAAGCCTTCGGGAACACCGCGCATCTCAACGGTTATCTTTCCCTTTCCATCCATTGCATCAACCGCATTTTTACACAGGTTTTCAATTACCCACTCAAAGAGGGGCTTTGACAAATTAGCTTGTAAAATTTCGCTTGGTAAAATCAATTCGTAATTCACATTTCTGGATGTGCGCTTTTTCAGATACTCAATTGAATCAGTCAAAACCTCATTTACATTTTCAAGAGCGAGTGTGGGCTGCGAACCAATCTTGCTAAAGCGATCGGTTATCATATTCAATCGCTTAACGTCCTGTTGCATTTCGCTTACAACATTTTCGTCAACTCCCAAAGAAAGCAAATGCTCGTTCCACGCCATAAGTGACGAGAGCGGCGTGCCTAGTTGATGGGCTGTTTCCTTACTCATACCCACCCAGACCTGATCTTGCTCGGCCTTGCGGGCTGTACTAAATAAAACATAGGCTATGAGAAGAAATAAACCAATGGCGCCAAATTGTACGTAAGGATAATATTTCAACTTAGTAAGTAATTCAGACGGCGCATAAAAAATATAGTTAATTTCTCCGTCGCCCAAATCAATAGGTATTGGTGGATTTTCGGATTCTAGCCGTAATAGAGTGTTTTTTAATATTTGAGGAGTGCCTATTTCGGCTGTGTCTATCTTATCACTTTTAGCTATTATTTTTGTTCTGCTTGAATCTGTATATATAACAGGCGTTTCAGCTGTATTAACCGCAACCTCCTTGAAAGACTTAATCAGATTGTCAAAAACTAGTTGAATGTCGGAAAAAACTTTACTATCCTTATAGTATAGATAGGATCTAAAATTTTTGTAATAATTAATTTCAACCGGCGGATACATTTCCTTCATCGAGTTTAATTCGCTTCGCAAATAACTTGTATCCTTAGACCTCAGTGAATCCAAGTTTCGCGGCACCATTTGCCCGTTGTCATTAATTAGAATGACAGGAACCGTCGTATTGTCCTGCAACACTTTCAAAACAAAATTATAGTCGGAACTTCCGCTTAGGTTAGAGACTTGTTTTGTTGCTTCAGCATATAGTTCCGCTTTTTTACGCTCTTCACTCTTTATTTGCGAAAATAATTCATTTGTAAATTTAATCAGCTGTGCCCTCTTTTGAACGGCGTCAGCCCATAGTTTAGCTTTTATTTTCTCGTCAACAGAGATGCGCTTCACTAAATTATTGGTATACCAAAACGAGACTATTACTATAATAAAAGCAGTAGCCGCTAGGCCCAATTTCCAACGTTGTTTTCTGGCGTAAATGTTCACTTTAAAAGTAGATTTTATAAAGATAGTGCATTTTTAAAAATCCTCATCGTCTTCCTCGCTCTTTTTTGGCTCCTTCGTGTTTTTTGATTTTTCCCTGTCGTTCCGTTCCAATTCAAAGTATGGGTCTGCCTTGTTCTTTTTTACTTTCAAAGAGTCTTTTTTAAACAAACCAAATTCTTCTTTTAGAATTTGTTTAATGGTTTGTTTTTCCTGCTTGATATCCTCTTTAACTTTTTCTTTGAGGCCTTTTTTATCGTATTTAATAATGGGTTTATCTACCGTCCCAGTCATTAAAATAAAAGCACTTCTCTTCTTTTCATTATCGTCCACAATTGGCCCAAAGTCATCGTCTCGATTCTTACGTTTTTTGGCAAGCAACTCGCTTATCACTAACTGAATGTGATAGTCAATTTCATCATTAAAACTATGAGTTCCCCAAAAATCAATATTTAAAGCAGAGTTTTTAATTGTTGTTCTTGGTATGATAATCGTAGTGTTTTTAATTTCTATGTTGCTTTTTAAGGTAGAAAATTTTATTCTCTGAAGATCCTGAACTTCCACATACCTTGATAGGCTTAATAGGGGCCTAAAATCAATTAATTCGCCCCCTTCAATGTTTAAATTGCAACTGGTTAAAATTGTTTTATAATCTACATCCAATTTGTTGCTCCAAGTGCCTGAAAAATCAATATCGGCCGATGCGTAGCCCTTGATGTTGTTATCTATAAGCGTTTGCTGTCCGAAATTATTAAATTGCGAAAACAGTTGGCTGATGTTTATCGTCTTTAACTTGCTCTGCAAAACGACCTCGAGTTTGTTTTTAGAATTATCCGCATAAGCATCTATTTCCGCTTCGCCCTCCATGGTTTTAAGTTTCATATCGCTAACAATTGCCTTTTGATTCTTAATTTCTATTTCTCCTTCCACGTCTTGCGCTTCAAATTTGGCAAAAGAAAATTTATTTATTTGTGCGTTTAGTTTAAACAACATGTTTTCAGGAATCAAAGGATTCTCATTGCTTTCGGAGGCTTGATTGCTATTCGGCATAAAGTCCTCTAATTTAATGTACTCCGAAAATAAACTCCCGGTAATAATGAGCGGGTTGCCCTTATCCATTAAGTAGTTAAATATACCTGGTATTTTACCGCTTAGGTTAATGTCAGAACTTCCGCGTTTTAATTTTAAATCGTATACTTCTATTTCCCGATCTATTGCGGTAACTGAACAGTTTTCTATGGCATACGTTTTTTCGTCTTTCTTAAATTGTATTTCAAGAGCCGAAAGATTCCCATCCAGATTAAACTTTACTTTGTTCGAAAAGGTTTGGTTCTTAAAATCGCTCCAGAAACCCTCTGCGTTGGCTTTCAAAACAAGATTTCCTTTTATTTTACTTATAGTGTCAATTGGCCAAAAGTTTTGAAGATTTTCCAAATTACTGTTTGCTTTAACATCAAACTGAATTTGTGGGTTATTAAAGTCTATTATTCGGCAATTTCCCAGAATTTCGTCGTTGTTGAGTTTTAAGCGCATATTTTTTATTGCCAACACGGAAAGTTTTTTGGAGTATCTTAAAGTCCCTTCCAAATTCACATCGCTTGCTTCTGTTCCCTGTGGTTTATAGGTTATCTGGCCTTTTCTTATTCCAAAATCAGAATTAACTTCGTATTCGTTTTCAATGTATTTAAGATTTCCTTTAGCAAAAAAGTTGCCGGAACTTTTATAGTCGTTTATTCTGGTTTTTTGCCCTTCTGGCAAAAGCGATAATACAGAGGCGATATCCAGATTTGGTGCATTGTAATTAATATCCAAAACTCTTAAGCTATCTTTATATTCAAAATTTCCGCTTAGTTCCAATGCTAATTTGTTCAGGTTGAGTTCTGCTTTTTTAAAAGAATAGCTGTCACCTTTCACGTTTAATTGAAGCGAAAAGTCACAGTTTTTATCTTTGAGTTCAAAATTTTTATCCTGAACAATATTGTTAATGATCATCTTTCCATCCGCCTGCATATCATAATTCAGGTCAGAAAAATTTCCTTTAAAATGAAGGCTTTTAATGTCTAGTTCTGTTTTAAACAGACTTTGCTTGTCCTTATAAATTAACCTGCAATTTTTAATGTTTATGTAATTTAAATCGAAACGCATACTATCGTTCTTTTGGTCGAAGTTTTTCTCTTCTTGTTTCCAAAAAGTGTAATTGTTTTTTCCGTTTTTAAACACAATTGGTTTGGCTACGCAGCCATCCAGTTTAATTTTTTGGATTTCGTACTTTTCATTCCATAAGTTCTGAATATTAAAATGCAGACTGAGCTGTGATGCGAAAAGAAGAGTGTCACGGTTTTTGTTTTGAATGGCTTCTAACATTAACACATCCTTAAACTCAATGGAACAATCAGGGAAAGTTTTAATAATGGTCAGGTCAATATTTTTAGGTTCTATTCGTACCTCGGCTTTTAAATTTTTGTTGAGTTCTGAAACGATAGCAGACTTAACCTCATCTTCGTAGACAAAAAGCAAAGCCACGAGAACCGCACATAAAGCAAAAAACGACACCACGAGAATAAAAAGGATTTTTAATACTCTTTTGAAGCTTGATTTTTTTTTCGATATCCCGTCGTTTAATTTCTCCACAGTTTAAAATTGCCTATTTGTTTGGCAGTTTTTATGACCAATGCAAGTAAAAATAAACAAAGGGGTTTTTATAATTAATGTTAAGGATAAGGGTTATATCCCGTCAAATAATGTGCATGAGCAGCAAAAATGACCGTATTTAGTTGATTAATTGATTCTTTTTTTATCTTTGCGTGCTTAAAAATTTCGTTCTTTTAAACAAAAATGGTCCCATAGCTCAGCTGGATAGAGCACAGGTTTTCTAAACCTGCGGCCCTTGGTTCGAATCCAAGTGGGACTACAAAAAATCTCTTATCTTAGGGGCTTATTCGTTCGCGCCTGCAATTATCGGTAGTCATAGTCAATTACAACGTTAAACACTTTCTCGAGCAGTGTCTTTTTTCGGTTTTTAAAGCCTTAAAAAACATAGAGTCGGAGGTATTTGTGGTGGACAACAACTCCGTGGACGGCTCTCTGGCTCTCATCAATGAAAAGTTTCCCCAGGTAAAACTTATCGCAAATAAAAGCAATACCGGGTTTTCGGTGGCCAATAACCAGGCTATAAAGCTTTCTTCAGGCAAATACGTTCTTTTATTGAATCCGGATACTGTTGTTCAAGAAGATACATTCGACAAAACAATTGCATTTATGGAATCTCATGCTGATGCTGGTGCTTTGGGTATAAAAATGCTGGATGGCAAAGGAAATTTTTTACCGGAAAGTAAGCGTGGACTCCCTACCCCACTAGTTGCTTTTTACAAAATATTCGGTCTGGCCAAATTATTCCCCAGCTCCAAAAAATTTGGGCAGTATCATTTAACTTATTTGGATAAAGAAAAAAACCATTCTGTTGACGTGTTAAGCGGAGCCTTTATGTTGATCAGGAAAGAGGTTTTGGATAAAATAGGTTTATTGGACGAAACTTTTTTTATGTATGGCGAAGACATTGATTTATCCTATCGCATTACTCAAGCGGGCTATAAAAATTATTATTTCGCTGAGAGCAGTATTATTCACTACAAAGGCGAAAGCACCAAAAAAAGCAGCGTAAACTATGTCGTTGTTTTTTACAAGGCTATGGCTATTTTTGCAAACAAACATTTTAGTCACGGCAATGCGCGCATATTTAATTTTTTGATTCACCTCGCCATTTACCTTCGCGCCGGAACAGCTATAGTGGCTAGGTTTATCCAACAGATGTTTTTTCCGGCCGTTGATTTTGTTTTGATTTTATCTGGACTCTATTTTTGTAAAAATATATATGAAATAAAATTTAAACTCTATCCCAATTTTTATTCTGAAGAAATTTTGAGTTTGTTTTTTCCTTTGTACGCCGCTGTTTGGATGCTCTTTGTTTATTTTAGTGGAGGCTACGATACTCCAACCAGTCTGAGGAAAATAGGAAGAGGGGTTCTAGGAGGTTCCGCTTTTATACTTATTATTTATTCTTTGTTACCCGAGTACTATCGCTTTTCAAGAGCCTTGATTTTAATTGGGTCCATTTATGCGTTGGTCATGTATTTATTCACTCGTTTCATTTACCATCTTTTAAAAATTAAAAGATTCAAATTGGGTGGACGAAAAGCAAACGCACGCATTGCTATTATTGGAAGCGAACTAGAGTTTAACCGCGTAAACGATTTATTGTATAAAACCAATATCAATTCGGAGTTTGTTGGTTTTGTGAGTAATGAAAATAATGGAGTAAAAAATAAAGCCTTTATTGGGCATTTCCATCAAATTAACGAAGCTATTGACATCCATCAACTCAACGAAATTATTTTTTGTGCCCGCGATATTTCTTCTCAGGAAATTATTGATAAAATGATAACACTTGTAACCAAAGGCGTTGAATTTAAAATCGCGCCTCCCGAAAGCCTTTCTATTATTGGCAGCAACAGCATCGACACTGCAGGAGATTTATATATTATTGATGTAAACAATGTTGGGAGGCCTGAGAACAGAAGAAAAAAACGCTTATTGGACGTGTGCGTAAGTCTTTTCCTTTTTTTGTTTAGTTGGCTATTCGTTTGGTTTCAGCAAAATAAAATTAATTTTTTCTCTAACATTTTTAGCGTTTTGTTTGGGGCACATTCCTGGGTCGGTTATGGTAAAAGCATCAGAAAAGACCTTCCCGCCATTCGACCCTCTGTGCTTAGTCCAGCAGACATGCTAAAAGATGGCGCGAGCGAAGAACGAATCAATAAAACCTTACTGAATTATTCTAAAGATTATCGTATTGAAAATGATTTTAGGATTATTTTAAGTCAGTTTAATAAACTCGGAAAATAAGAGTTTGTTAAACTTTGTTTAAGCCTTTGTCCAAACAAAATAATAATGGCAACTTTATTTAAATTTAAATCTCTTATGAAAAAGATTATATCACTTTGTTTTTGTTTCTTTTTGTTTTTGAATGGGAAGTCGCAACCGCAAAATCCGCTAACCTGGGTAGCCACATACAAATCACTTTCCGCTACCGAAGGCGAAATAATAATTACGGCCAAAATCGAAAAAGGCTGGCACACGTATTCTCAAAGACCAACCGAAGCCGGACCAATTCCTACCTCCATTAATTTTACTCCTTCTAAACAGTATCGGCTTGTTGGTAACACAGAAGAAACCGACGCACACGAAGAATTTGTGAAAGCTTTTGACGCGAAAATTTTTGTTTTTCACGATAAAGCAGAGTTTAAACAAAAAGTAAAATTGACAGCAAAATCGGGTTTTAACATTACCATTAAAGTGGAATACATGACCTGTAACGACATGATGTGTTTACCTCCCAAAACCACTGACCTGACCGTAAAAGTTCAATAGGAAAATAATAGTATTTTTACCTTTTAAATTGGCGTCAATGAAAAAATTAGTGCTTTTATTTGTTTGTTTCAGTATTGGGTTATTTGCTCAGGTTTCTCATGTGAAATGGAGCATGGAAGCAAAAAAAATATCAGATTGTGAATACGACCTTGTGTTTAAAGCCAAAATGGACAAGCACTGGTACATCTATTCTATCAATCAAAAAGCTAAAGACGGTCCCAATGCCACCTCTTTTTCGTTTACACCAAATCCCGATTACAAACTTGTTGGAAAAATAATTGAGTCGAAACCAGTGAAAGAATTCGACAAAGTATTCGATATGACAGTTCTTCATCATGAAGACCAAGCCACCTTTACACAAAAAATAAAGCTCTTGATTAATAGAAAAGTAAGTATCTCTGGACGTTACGAAGCACAGTGTTGCGATTCCGCTGAATGTTCTTTTCCTCCGGCCGATGACTTTAAATTTGAACTCAAGGGCACGCCTTCCTGCACCAAAGAAAGTGCAGATTCTTTTGGCTTAAACGTTTCACCAACTGCATGTATTTGTGATACAGCGGCTATCTTATCCGGGGCTAAGGCAGTTCCTTCAGCTGAGTCTTTCGGAATGAATGTTTCAACCGCTGCTTGCGAATGCGATACGGCGGCTATTTTTGCTAAAGCGAAGAAAATAAACTCGGTTCCGAAAAAAATTGAAACGACGCAAAGTCCGGAAACTGAAACGAATTTAAGCTGGTGGGTTATTTTTTTAACCGGTTTTTTTGGCGGCTTCGCTGCTTTGCTCACGCCTTGCGTATTTCCTATGATTCCCATGAACGTGAGTTTTTTTACCAAACAATCTAAAACCAAGAGGCAAGGCGTTCGAAACGCTTTTGTTTACGCCATTTTCCTAATTGCTCTATATGTAGGCCTAGGCCTAGGAGTTACTTTAATCTTTGGTGCAGGAGCCTTACACACTCTTTCTACCAACGTGTGGTTCAATCTCGCTTTTTTTGTATTGCTTTTGGTTTTTGCCATTTCTTTTTTGGGAGCGTTTGAAATTGTGTTGCCAAGTTCGTTTGTAAATAAGATGGATGCAAAATCCGACAAAGGTGGTTATTTGGGTATATTTTTCATGGCTTTTACTTTGGCTTTAGTATCATTTAGTTGTACCGGGCCCATTATCGGAACTTTATTGGTACAAGCTGCTGCAGGCGGAAGCCTTTCTGGGCCTTTCTGGGGAATGTTCGGTTTCTCTCTTGCCCTGGCATTGCCCTTTGGTTTATTTGCAGCATTTCCAGGCTGGCTTAACTCCCTTCCTAAATCAGGCGGCTGGCTTAATTCCGTTAAAGTTGTATTAGGTTTTCTAGAGTTGGCACTGGCTTTAAAATTTGCTTCCAATGCCGAGTTGGTTATACAAGCTGGTATCCTCACACGTGAAGTATTTATCTCTTTATGGATTGTGATTTTCGGCTTGCAAACGGCCTATCTACTGGGCGCTTTTAAAACAGCACATGATTCCGATTTAAAACACGTTTCGGTGACCCGTTTGTTCTTCGCGATTATTTCTCTATTTATAACCGTGTACCTAATACCAGGTTTATGGGGCGCACCGCTTAAAATTTTTACCGGCATCCTGCCTCCTCTCGAGTATTCAGAGTCTCCTCATGGATTTAGCGGAAATCAAAGTCAGGCGCCTGCCACTTCTAATATTTCCGCGGATCCCGAATTCTCAAAAGAAATCGAAGTAAATAAAAACGGAATTGTTCATTTTAAAAATAATTATGATAAGGCGCTGGCTTATGCTAAAAAAACTGGAAAGCCTTTAATGATTGATTTTACAGGTCACGCTTGTGCTAATTGTAGAAAAACTGAGGACTATGTTTGGCCTGACGCTGAAATAACAAAACGTTTAAATAACGACGTGGTTTTGGTATCTCTTTATGTGGATGACAAAAGAGGGCTTGATCCCAAAGATTACATGAAAGTTCAGTGGTACGGCAAAGAACGAGAAATAACAGATATTGGCGATAAATTCAAGTACATGGAAGAAACACTTTATGGACAAAGCACGCAACCGCTTTATGTTTTGCTAGACCACAACGAAAAGCCATTGAACCTCGTACGAGGATATAACCCTAGCATTGAAGAGTATTTGAAGTGGTTGGATGAAGGAATTGCTGCTTTTAAAAACAGCAATTAACGCTTGCGCCCTTTTAAAGCTTAATTCCTACAAATAATCTCTGGTTTACACACAATCTGCCGCTATTAGTATTACGAAACTGCCCCTTAGGAATAAAACGCGAAGAAATTAATTATATTTGTAAAAAAGTAATATGTTATCACCTCAAGTAAGTAAAGCACTCAACAAACAAATTGAAGTAGAAGGTTTTTCTTCGCAATATTATTTGTCCATGGCCAGCTGGGCCGAGACACAAGGCTTAAACGGTGTTTCAGCTTTTTTGTACACGCATGCCGACGAAGAACGTTTGCACATGCTTAAATTGATAAAGTTTGTAAACGAACGTGGCGGACACGGTGTAGTGCCTGCCTTAAAACAACCCCCCACCACGTTCAAGTCAGTTAAAGCGGTATTTGAAGAAATTCTGAAACACGAAATGAAGGTGACTTCAGAAATAAACGGATTGGTAGATGCAACCTTAAAAGAAAAAGACTACACCACCCACAACTTCCTTCAGTGGTATGTGAGCGAACAAATTGAAGAAGAAGCTTTGGCCAGACAAATAGTTGACAAATTAAAATTAATTGGTGGGGACAGGGGCGGTTTGTACTTTTTTGATAGAGATTTGGAAACTCTTGCAGGGAATGAAAAAAATAAAGTAGAAGGTCCTGAGAAAAAATAACTTTTTTTTCGCTTTTTATTTTGTGACGAAAATATAAACGTCTTCGTTTTCTTTTTTCATCAGGTATTTCTCACGAGAAAACGTTTCTAAACTTTTTTTATTGGTTCTCAATTCATTTAAATTTGTACGGTTGTGCTCTATCTCAACAATGTAATAGTTCTTGTCTTTTTCCAATTTATGACATTTTTGAATAAGATCATATTGCGTAAACACATCGTTTTTATCAAAAAACAACAGCCAAGCTAGCAGGGCAATAACCGTTAAAAAATATTTATTCTTTAAAACTTTAAGTAAAAACATAATACCTTTACTAACATAAAATTACACAGTATTAAACATATATTTTTAAATGTTAAAAGAGATTATCAATAGGCCATTGTTAAATCACTTAAATCGGTTCTGTTTTTTTAAAGGGGCGCCATTGGTCATGTGCTTTCTTTGGTCTTCCTGTGGAAAGAAGGTGAGTAGCAATATCGAGGTTCCGCCCAATATTTTAAATGAGGAGCAATTCGCGAAGGTTCTGATGGATTTTTCTCTTGCTGAAAGTGCTTCTAATACCAATATTAAAAATGTCCCTTTCCAAAAAACGGATACCGTCTATGCGTTCGATCCTTTAAAAGAAAACGGAGTAAGAAAAGGGCAATATGATTCAACTATTTTCTTCTATTCTCAAAACTCAGCTTCGTATAAAAAAATATACGAAAACGTGTTAGAAAAAATCATCGAGTTTCAAACCGAAAGAAATCTTACTGTAACGCCGGTTTCCAAACAATAAATTTTTCATAGCTACCACTAGTTACATAAAATACCATATCCTTACCATTATCCCCTCCATCATATTTAAGAGGAACCAAATCGAAGCCCGCATTTCTAAAAATAAGTTCCTTTTTGAGCTTGCCATCTTTTATTATATACATTACAATATTGGAACGCCATAAATTGGTCTCTTTTTTAAACTTATCGTACACGAAATTTTCGGGATTGGCTTCAAAATTATCTGGCATCTCAAGTGTTACTATTCTGTATTCGTCATCACTATTCGATAACATAATTTCATTTACATTTTTAAATCTTATCCTGTTTTTAAAAAAAACTAATTTCCTAGGAATTAGCTTTTGTAAAACAACCTGTCCAGTATTTATATCCGTCCGTCGGAATAGAAGCTCTTTGTAATAATTTCCTTCCACGCGCTCAGAGAAAGTGTTTAGAAAGTTCTTCGAAAGGTGATTGGCAAAAAGCGTGTGCGTTTTATGAAAAGATTCTTTATATGTACCATCGTAAAAGGTGAGTTGTCGTTGAATGAGCGAGTCAAATTCAGTCGTCGTAAAAGCAGCATTATTTGAATCAATAGACATATTTACATTCAAAAAGACTTCGCGCATTGACCCCTTTGCGGAATCTTCTTTTAAACCTTGCAGGGAAATTAAAACTCTTCTTTTATCCGGAAAAATAAATGCCTTTTTTATGACACTCAAAGCTCTGCTGGCGACTGTTCTCTTTATTGGAAATCGTAGGGTATCCCCCCATCTGACTAAAAAAAGGCTGTCCAATCGCAACAGTGGTTTTTCGTATCTTACATGGTCTTTGTCAATCGTTTCGTATCCTATGACGGTGTTCTTGGAGTGAAGATAAATTAGATCGTTTTCCATATTGACATCATAGTCAATTATAAATTCGTTTTCAGCATTCTCTGGCGGTAGTTTTTTTATCCATTTCATTTTGCGCTTTTCAATATCAAAAAGCATCATTACCTGCCTCCGTAAATTATTGTAACCTGTTCGTGAAGCGATTATAAGAACATTGTTATTTGCCACTTTTTTAAATCCAAAACTGAAGTCCTGAAATGCATTGTCCCTTTCAAGGCTCGCTAGTTCGATAAATCCCGATGATTTTCCAATAGTATCTATGACTTTTAAGTAGATTGTCTTTTTTGAATTCAACACTTTTTCGAAGATAAAATAGAGTTTATATTTATGTTCGAAAAACAAATAATCTAATTCTTCATAGTCAAACCAGCCTGCATTCACGCTGTCGAGTTTTAGAGGGGTAAACGCAATTATTTCAGCAGAAGGTTTTGCTCTTCGCTCAATAGTCATATCATGCCCTAGTTTATTGTAGCGCAAAACATGAAAATAATGGGCCTGCTTATTGATAATGGAAATGGGAACGTTCTTTTTCAGCGCATCGAATTTCCTGCTAAAAGTAATGTTTTGAGAAAAAAGAAAAGCGCCACAATTCATTAATAAAAGAATTATTGCGCCTTTAAAGGAATGCATTTATTCTACCGTTACGCTCTTGGCGAGATTTCGTGGTTGGTCCACGTTGCAGCCTCTCATAACCGCTATATGGTAAGACAAAAGTTGTAAAGGTATTACAGAAATTAATGGTACGAGAAACTCATCCGTCTCAGGTATTTCAATCACGTAGTCCGCCATTTCTTTTACCTCTTTGTCTCCTGAAGTAACCACCGCAGTAATTCTTCCTTTCCGCGCTTTTACTTCCTGTATGTTACTGACTACTTTTTCATAGTTCGCACCTTTAGTGGCAATGACAAACACGGGCATCTCATCATCAATTAAAGCAATGGGCCCATGTTTCATCTCCGCTGCAGGATACCCCTCGGCATGTATGTAAGAAATTTCTTTGAGTTTTAATGCCCCTTCCAAAGCTACAGGGAAAGACACACCACGACCTAAATAAAGAGCATTGGTGCTTTCTTTAAAAGTAAACGCTATTTCGCGGAGTTTGTCATTTAGTTTTAACACTTCTTCTATTTTAGAAGGAATCGCTTCCATTTCATAAATCAACTGCCTGTATCGGGTTTCCGTTAATGTTCCACGAACCCTAGCCATATGTAAAGCCATCAATGTAAGAACCGTTACCTGTGCGGTAAACGCTTTGGTTGATGCAACCCCAATTTCAGGTCCCGCATGAGTGTAACTGCCTCCGTGAGTGGCGCGTGCAATAGACGAGCCTACAACGTTACAAACGCCTAAAACTGTTGCACCCTTTGATTTGGCTAATTCTACCGCAGCTAAAGTGTCGGCGGTCTCTCCACTTTGTGAAATAGCAATAACGATATCATCCTGATAAATAATTGGATTCCGATATCTAAATTCAGAGGCATATTCCACCTCAACTGGAACGCGCGCAAATTCTTCAAATAAATATTCTCCTACCAAACCTGCATGCCAGGACGTGCCGCAGGCAACAAAAATAATTCGTTTAGCCTTTTCAAACTTTTTTTCGTGATCAACAATTCCACCCATCTTAATCTCTCCTTCGTTGGCCCTTAATCTACCTCTCATGCTGTCTAAAACAGAACGCGGCTGCTCATAAATTTCCTTGAGCATAAAGTGGTCATACCCCCCTTTTTCAATAGATTCTAACTCTAAGGTTAATTTCTGGACGTAAGGTGTTATTTCTTTATCCTTCAGATTTCTAATTTTTAACTCTTGCCCCTTTCGCAAAACTGCTACTTGCTCATCTTCAAGATATACTACATTTTTTGTGTACTCAATAATGGGTGAAGCATCTGATGCAATAAAAAAATCGTCATCGCCAATGCCTATCACCATGGGGCTTCCTTTTTTTGCGGCAACAATAGTATTCGGGTCGTTTTTATCCAGAACCACTATAGCATACGCTCCTATTACTTGTTTCAGCGCAGCTTGCACCGCGTGGCCAAGCTTCATTCCCTCATGCTTCTGAATGTCCTCAATCAAGTGCACCAGTACCTCCGTATCTGTTTGTGATACAAATTTGTTGCCTCGTTTTTTTAAACCTTCTTTTATGGCAGAATAATTTTCGATGATACCGTTATGTATCAATACCAGATTCTTGCTTTGAGAATAATGGGGGTGTGAATTGACATCGTTTGGTTCGCCATGCGTTGCCCATCTGGTGTGGCCGATACCAACTTTACCGCTTGTGTCGCGCTCCTGTACATAAGTAACAAGTTCGCTTACCTTGCCTTTTTTCTTATACACGTTGAGTTCTCCTTGACTGGTAATCATGGCAACACCCGCACTGTCATAACCTCGGTATTCCAAGCGCTGCAGCCCCTTAATTAAAATAGGATAAGCCTCTCTGTCGCCTATATATGCTACTATTCCACACATAAAATTTTAATTTTTTTGTTAGGGTATATTATAAAAGTAATAAATTTTAACCTATCATTTGCAAAAAGCTAATCTCTTTTGCAGTCAAAAAACGGTGCTTACCGCGCGGTAGATCTTTCTTGGTTAAGCCCGCAAAAGAAACTCTGTCTAATTTAATAACATCGTAACCCAAATGTTCAAACAATCTTCTTACAATGCGATTACGTCCGCTATGTATTTCTATACCTATTTCTTTTTTTCCTTCGCCAACAAAGGCCAGGTCATCCGCTTTTACCATGCCATCTTCTAATTCTACGCCCTCAATGATGTTTTTAAAATCATCTGGTTTAAGGCTTTTATTTAATGTAACATGGTATATTTTTTTTACACCAAATTTTGGATGCGTTAGCTTGGTTGTTAATTCTCCATCGTTGGTAAATAATAATAGTCCTGTTGTATTTCTATCTAGTCTTCCAACAGGATAAAGTCTTTCGCGGCAGGCTCCTTTAATGAGTTCCATCACCGTTTTTCTTTCCTGAGGATCGTCAACGGTTGTGATGTAGTCCTTGGGTTTATTCAATAACAAATAAACTTTTTTCTCGCTTTTCACGGATTGGTCACTGTAGGTTACTTTATCTCCCGGATTTATTTTGTATCCAAGCTGTGTAATCACTATTCCGTTTACTTTCACGGTTCCGCTTTGAATTAAATTATCTGCCTCACGGCGCGAGGCAATGCCGGCATTAGATAAATATTTATTTAAACGAATTAATCCATCGTCATTTTTACGCACGGGTGCGGGGCCCGGCTTTCTGTTTCGCCTTTTTGACTCATAGCCTTCTTCGCTGCGTCGCGGTTTAAACGCTTTTCCTTCCTCAAAATCAGCATACTTAACTCTTTTATCAGGCTCTCCTCCCTCTCTGTCTGGTCTTCTGCTAAAGGGTTTAGTTTCTTCTCTGAATCCCTTTGGTTTTTCGAATCTATTCTCACGAGGCCTGTCTCCGAAACGAGGTTTATCAAAAGCACTTTCTCTTTTTGGGCCTCTATCGCCATCATTCCGGCTAGCCTTATATCCCTCGCCACCGGCTGGCTTATCACGTTTAAAGTTTCTTTTAAAAGGGACGCGATCGCCCGTTCCCGAGCCAAAATTTTTTCTTTCACCGCCAGCCAACGTTTTATTTTTTCTAAAATCTTTATTCTTGGTAAAGGAACGCTTGGCCTTATATCCTTTGGGCTTTTGTTCTTCTTTCTTTTCACCGCGAGCTTCTTCTTTTTGGTCCCTTTCTTTTCTTGGCTTAAAGGTTCGTGGCGGTTTTATTCCTTCTCTTTTTTTATCAAAATTCCCCATAGTTGATTATATTTTTTTTACTTCAGGTGTAAATGCACCTTCTAAATGGTTTAAGTTTTGGTTTCTATTCGTAATAATAATTGCTATTATATCAAATCTTGCTTCCAGCTCACAATTTTTATCAAACATATATTGATGTGCGGCTGCAATTAAATAGTTTTGCTTTTGCCTGGTTACAAATATTTCAGGCTCTCCAAAGGTACCACTTTTCCTGGTTTTAACCTCAACAAATACGATTGTTTCTCCAATTCGAGCGATAAGGTCTACTTCGTATTTTTTATACCGCCAATTGGTTTCCAGAATAGCATAGCCATTTTTCAACAAGTGCTTGTTTGCTATTTCTTCGCCTATTTTACCTAATTTTTGTGAATTACTCGCCATGCATTAGCCCGTTATGACTAAAATACATAAATTAGTGTCGTAAAATTAACATGATGAAAAAAATTTTAGTGGTTACTTTTATTTTATTGGGTTTTTTCGAGCTGGTAGCTCAAGGATTTGCTGGTAGCTTAGAGTTTAAATACATCACTCAAAAAGACACTACCTCCAATGTTTATCATGTGAAAAATAAATTGGTAAAGCTTGATCAGTTTTCCCGTAAAGGAAATAATGTAGAAGGGAGCTTTTTGTTTGATTTAGCGGCTAATGAAATAAAATTTTTAAATCCCAAGCGTAAACTTTGGGGTAAACAGAGAAGCGAAACCCCACAGATTATTAAAGGCGTTTGCAATGTAACCAAAGGCAGCGCAACCAAGAAAGTTGCGGGTATTAATTGCCATGAGTATGTTGTTAAAAATGTAGAAGAGAATACTGTTGTAACTTATTGGATTGCTGAAGAAAAATTTAATTTTTTCATTCCTCTTATTAAATTATGGAATCGTAAGGATAAACAAAGCATGTATTTCGGGCAAATTAAAGGTTTACCAGATGGCAGCATGCCCCTGATGAGTGAAGAAAAGCAATTAACCGACGGAAAACTTTTAACAAAACTGGAAGTACATCATGTTAACACCAAAGCTCCGGATGATGCAGCGTTTTCTATTCCGGCGGGTTACACAAAATTTGATCAATAGTTTTTCAGCACAGAATTTTTTTAGTAAAAGTAATGCGCGGAGGGTTTCTTATTCTTTGTGTTTCTGCCGAGCAAAAACTTCCTGAGTTTTTCGGCCGCTCCTAATCGTTTCATTCCTTTTTATTAACACCAAGAACCGCGTTTAATATTCCCGTAAATACGGATAGAATTAAACTGAATAAAAGCGCCCACCAAAATCCTTCGACATGAAATCCCGTAACTAATTTTTCTGCAAAAATTATTATAAAAGCGTTGATTGCCAAAAGAAAAAATCCTAGGGTAAAAATTGTAATCGGTATAGTAAGAACCGTTAGTATTGGTTTTACAATGGTGTTTAAAAATGCCAACACCACTGCGACTTTTAAAGCGGATAAATAATCGTCAACTTTTACTCCTGGTAAAAAGTCAGCTACCGCAAAAACCGCAAGGGCCGAAATAATTATTTTTAGAATGAAATTGATTTTGTAAAACTACTATTTTTGTTGGAAGATGCTCCTTTCAATAAATAGTTTTGCGGAATAGGGGTCAGAACCCGCCGAGTGTCGCTCCATCCCTAAACTATATTATTAGGTCTTCTGCTTTTTCTTTTTTGCAGCTGGAAATAAAATATTGTTTAAAATCAAACGATATCCCGGGGAGTTAGGGTGCAGCGACAAATCCGTTGGTGGCTCTTCAACTCGATGCTCGTAATCCTCAGGGTCATGCCCTCCATAAAAGGTCCAAGTACCCTTTCCAAAATCACCGTGTATATATCTTGCTTCATTAAACGCTTTTGACTCTCCAAGAACTAGAATGTTCTTCTTAATATACTCTTTATTAAAGGCTACTGTTTGTCCCCAAAAACCTTGAATGGTACTGGTGTGATTTTGGCATAACATTGTTGGAACAGGATCCCACTTGGCTGAAAATTCGAAAAGCGTAAAAAGATCTGTTTTCTGAGACATTCCATACTGCATGCGTCGTGTAGGGTAAGTATCAATTGTGGAATACTCATACTCATAAGGATTCATGCTAAGTTTATAGTTTTCAAACGCGAAGCCTTTGCTGAAATCTATTTTGCTGTTCGCTTTTGGGTCGGCCGGATCGTGATCGAACATGGTTTCACATATATCAATCCCCTCTGACGCTAAGGCTATATCATAACTGTCGGTTGCGCTGCACATGGCAAAAAGAAAACCTCCATTAAATACAAAATCTTTTATTTTTTTTGCGGAGTATAGCTTCATAAGTGACACTTTTTTGAATCCCAGTTTTTCAGCCATCAACTCGTTTTCGTGCACTTCTGCTTTGTACCAGGCGGCCATTTGAAAGCCACTGTAAAATTTGCCATACTGCCCAGTAAAGTCCTCGTGGTGAAGATGAAGCCAATCGTAGTCTTTGAGTTTCTCTAAAAACACTTCCTGATCATACAATATGTCATACGGTATTTCTGCATATTTCAAAACCAAAGTAACGGCATCATCCCAGGGTTGCTTGCCTTTCGGTGTATACACGGCTATGCGGGGAGCTTTTTCGAGCTTAACGGCATCCTGATTCACTTCTGGATTGGAAATGTCGCCAAGTATAGCGCTACTTTGGGCGTCAGAAATAGTTTCATAACTAATCCCTCTTATAACGCACTCATTAGCCACTGCTTTTACATTAGGAATCATAAAAGCGCCTCCTTTATAATTCAAAAGCCAATAAACTTCTAAGTCTCCTTTCAGAGCCCAATAAGCAATTCCATAAGCCTTTAAGTGGTTTTTTTGCGAATCATCCATTGGGATGAGTATGTGAGCAGCTGATAGCCTCAAGCAGAAAGCAACTGTTAATATGATTAAAAAGTGTTTGAACATGTTAACGCTAATTTACACATTTAAGGTAAATCGGATTTCGAATTATTCCAAAAAAAGGTTAAGTGATTAATTAAGAAACTGCAGTTATCTTGCTGCGAATAAGAGCAATTTTTCTGGATATTTCAGATAACGATTTTAAATTGTATTTCTTTGTGGTTTCGGCGACCTCAAAAGCTTTGTAAAGGTCGTCCATATCCTCAATAATAAACTTATCTTTTTCCTCGAGATTTACTGATTTAATCATAATAATTAAATTTCTGAGTGATTCTTTTTGGGCGATAATCGTTTTTATTATGCTTTCATGATTTCCTTCCTCTGCGATCTTGCAAGAAACAAATAATCCTTCTATCCAACATCCAGAGAGAATAATAGCTGAGGTTGCGGGACGATTGTTGTATTTTAAAATTTCATCCACCTTCTTAAAAGCATTGGTCACAATCTCGAGTACGGAATCTTTATGCGTACTATTTGCCTCAATCCTTTCAAACATTTTTTGATCAAACGCACTGCTTACTCCTAGGTTACTGGCCAACATGTTCACACATTTCAAAAAAACCATACTTTCCTGCGTTTGGTCAAACGAACTAGCGATATTTAAATCTGAACCATATATACCTAAATTAATTCCCTTAGAAAATTCTGTCGAATACTTGCTTACAAAGTTTGGGTCATTAAGAATGTCAGGATTGTATTCTATTTTGTTGTCCTCAATTAATTTTAAAACCACTTTATGATCAGGTAAAGAATTGAAGACGTTTTGTGCGTTAAATTTACTTTGTTCGATGGATGGTTTCGGCTCTTCCGTCTCCGCAATAATATCCTCCGGCTTATCGTTAGCATTATCATCACAATATGCAAGAGTCATAATAGCTAACAAAATGGCTATTCTGAAGAAATTTTTAATCATGATACAATTGACAAATATACAAAATATCTCCTTATTTTCTTATACCGTCCTGATATTTCATGCGGTTCACTTCTTTCCCGTTTTTGTCGAAGAAAATCCACTCTCCATCGGGCACGCTTTGGCTTTTACCCTTTCTTTTGTCATCAACTATTTTGTAGTAAGAGATACTTTGTATTGCACTATTAGGATAATAAGAGACACTTTTGCCAGAAAGTTTTCCCTTTTTAAAGTTCTGAATTCTGCTAATTCCTCCTGTTTCAAAAAAATACGTCCACTTCCCGCTCTGATGACCAGATCGGAAGAGCGTCGTGTAGGGAAAGAGTGTA
>CALMND010000525.1 GCA_937868565.1 uncultured Bacteroidota bacterium
AGTTCTGCTAATGGTAACGTTGGAGAGAATACAATTTCTATCGACCTTAACGGCATCTCAACTGGAATATACATGGTTACTGTAAAAGTTGGAAATGCAAGTACTACTAAAAAACTTATAGTAGAATAAAATAAATTTTAAGGTGACTTTAAAAAGCCGTTCCCTCATAGGGAACGGCTTTTTTGTTGCCAGTTTTATATCAGTTTCAACCAGTTAAAAGGAAAACAATTCCGCTTAGTGATTAAACCCAAATCTGACTTTAAATCTCCTTAACTTTATAAGGACTTTATAACTAAAGAACTACCCCTTTCCATTAAAACATGCAACAAAACGTTGCGTTTTTTTATTAAATTAATTAAATCAAATAATTATGAAAAGACAACTACTATTGGGTACGGCCTTATTAGCAGCAATAAGTGCATTTTCACAAGCGTCAAAGCATAAACCCTTATTAATTGAGGATAATGTAGCAGAAAGACTTGCTTCCAAATACCGCATCCTAGATAATCCGGTTGAAGGTACTTCCGCAATTAATGCGCCAGCATCGGTTAATTCTGCAGATCAAGCAAATTATGAGCGCTCAAGTTTGGTTTCGCCTATTTCCTGGCAATATCTGAGTGGTTCAATGAACATTTTTGGAGTATTGGTAAGTGATTCTAAACCTTTACAATATAACAATGAATTAAAGACGGTTAGTTTTGTTCATCGTAAATCATTCACTTACGTTCCTAACCCTGTTGCTACGCCAAGTACTGCGGCATCCGGATGTATTGTGATGCAGGTTTCAAACGACTGGGGTGCGACTTGGGATAGTACTTTGTTATGGAACAATAACACACAAAACGCGCGTTATCCGCAAGGAGGCATTTATAATCCTCCAGGAAACACTAGCTTAGCTAATGCCTATGGTGTTGTGACTGGCCCTATAACCACCGGAAGTGGTTGGATAGGCAGTTATTTAGCCAGTAAGCAATTAGACATTGCACATGGTTTAGGTTATGATAATGTGGCAAGTACTGCACCAAATGCACAACAATTTTATGCCAATACTCCTCCGTATTCGGCACTTAAGAAGTTTGATTTTCCGAGAACCGATTTCTCAGCCACCGATGATGGAGTGGTAAGAACTATGTCGCGCATAAACGCAAATGTTAATGCCACTACAAGTGGGGCTGTTGGATATAGAGGAGCCAGAATTCTTAAGGGAAGTTTTAGTTCGGGGGTATTTAGCTGGTCTTCTGATTCTATAATTCCTCCAAACATTAGCAACGGAAACGGCTTCAAGAATATATCCAGTGAACCGGACATGGCCTGGAATGAAACAGGAACTGTAGGTTATGTAGTTTTTATCGGAACAGACACAACCAGAACGTTATCTAATAGAGGTTTTCAACCTATTATTTACAAAACAACAAATAGTGGTGCGAGTTGGACAAGTGTTACAGGTATTGATTTTAACTCACCGGCTATGGCTCAAGAGGTTCTTAAATTTGTTCCACCAGTTCAAACAAATACCAATCTTGTTATTCCAAGATTTAATAATGGGGAAGGGATGGATATTATTGTTGACGGAAACGACAGATTACACATTGTGAGCACAATTGTTGGAAGCCCTAGATCCCACAGAGATTCCTCATTAAACGGAGCGTATACTTTTACAAATGCTGACGGTGAGAAATACAGCTTTGGGCACACACCTGGCAGCAGACCCTATATTTTTGATTTTTATGAAACAGCAACCAGTTGGAGTGTTGCTATTGTTGATTCCATGTCAACAGAAGGACCTGGAACCGCAAGCGGAGACGACGGACTTAATGATAACCCTTGGGATGTAGATGCTGCAAGTGGAACTAAAGTTCCTTGTGACGCGCGTATTCAGTTAAGCCGCACTCCGGATGGTAAATTTGTTGTTTATACCTGGGCAGAGACAGATACATTTATCACCAATTCGTTTCACAAATGGAATTCGAACCCGAACATTAAAGCAAGGGTAATGGATATTTCAACAGCGAAAGTAAATTCAGTTGAAATTAATGTGACTAATCCTTCAACTTTCCCTGGCCATCCGGCCGTGAAATCAAGTGCTTACATGCATTATATTTCGCCTAGGTGTGATTATACATTTTCATTCACGGTTAATAATCCAACAGCAACGATTGGTGGCCCAATATTAAGGGTGCCTATGACTGTTTCTAATAGTTCTCCTTTGTTACAGGGAACTGCAAACAGACACTGGTACACTTCTGCCGATCTCTATTTTGGTACATTAAACGATGTAGGTGTTAGTGAAAACGTGTTAACCAATGTTCAAAATAGCTTTATTTATCCGAATCCGGCCGCTTCTGCAGCTTACCTTAAAATAGGTTTAAATGACAATGCAAAAGTTAACATAAGTGTTTATAACACTGTTGGGCAAGTGGTTAAGACTAGTTCTGCTAATGGTAACGTTGGAGAGAATACAATTTCTATCGACCTTAACGGCACCTCAACTGGAATATACATGGTTACTGTAAAAGTTGGAAATGCAAGTACTACCAAAAAACTTATAGTAGAATAAAATAAATTTTAAGGTGTATGCAAAGAGGCCGTTCTTGTTTTGGGACGGCCTCTGCGTTTTAAGATAATTTTCTTAACGCGGAACGAAGACTGGAAATAATCTCTTCAAGATCTGACAATTTGCAAGTGCCAACGGATAACCTGTACCAATTGGAAGATTGAGAAGAACCAAAAGCGTAGAACGGAACAATGGCCAGCTTAGCCTCATCCAACAAATATTTTGTGACATCCTGAGTGTTTGAAAGCAATTTTCCGTCCTGAGTTTTTTGCCCGTGCAGATCAAACCTAACTGTTAGGTATATGGCCGCTTGGGGGGCAATTGCATCTATTTTAAAACCTTCTGATTTTAATTGCATAAACCCTGAATAAAAGCCACTGAGCCTTTTATTTACTTTTTCTTTTTGGGTTAATATAAATGCATCATAGGTGTTTAGGTTACTTAAATATTTTGCTGTTGCTAATTGCTCAGCTTTTGGTGCCCAAGCACCAATGTGAGTTAAAATAGCCTTCATTTTATCGATGATTAATTTTGGCCCCATACTCCAACCAACCCTTACGCCAGTAGCGGCAAGGGATTTGGATATACCATCTACAAAAAGGGTATACTTTTTCATTTCGGGTCGCAACGTAACGGGATCATGGTGTTGAATATTAGCTTGAGTTAATGCCCAGTATATCTGATCATACATAAGATAAACAGGTTTTTTTTCTTCACCACGCTTTCTATTTTCAGTTAAAATCATATCACAAATATCTTCCAAACCTTTTTTGGTAAAAACTGTTCCCGTTGGATTTTGAGGAGAACAAAGCGCAATGAGCGAGGCAGATGAAATATATGGTTGAATATCTTTAGCTGTGGGCATAAAATTTTGCTCTGGACTAGCTTCAATAACTATTTGTTTAGCTCCATTTAAGTATGAATAATGATTATTGTTCCAAGAAGGTGTTGCAAAAATAACTTCATCACCCGGGTCAACAAGTGCCCTAAAAATGCAATAGATTATTGGTCGCGCGCCCCCGGCAATCAAAATTTCGTCGGTTTTATAAATCAGACCGCCTCTATCATGCAATAAGTTAGATACAGCTTGTCTCAACTCCAGCATCCCATCTGCAGCCGGATAGTTGGTCTGATCGTTGAGATATTCATCAATAATGTTTTGCTTTAATTCGTGAGGAATTGGAAACTCTTGGGGATTAAAATCACCAATGGTAAGATTATATATTTTTTCACCTTGTTTAATCTTTTCATTTACTTCACCAGCCAGTTTTATAATTTCTGAGCCAATAATATTTTCAGCAAGTTTAGAAACTTTCATAAAATGTAGTCGTTAATCTAGCTAAGGTAAAATAATACAATGTATAATGCATACAAACCTAAATTTTATTTTGATCTGGGCATAAAAAAGAAAGAAATAATTTGAATTCGACGAACAAAAAGGCCTAATCGTCTACTTCTTTTACCATCATGTCTAAATTATTTAAGCTGGAATCTTAAAACAATACTTTTAGAAAAGTAGGGCTACAAATGTATTGTGCTATTAAATATAACTAAAAGTAAACATCATGAAAAGAATAGTGTTACAAGACTTATCATCGCAACTAGGGTGTTCCAAAACGCTTATTTCTATGGTATTAAATGGAAAAGGTAACCAGTATGGGATCAGTCAAAAAACTCAAGCAACAGTTATGGAGGCAATATCCAGGCTCAATTACTCTCCCGACAAATTTGCCCGATCGCTAAGTTTAAGTAAAAGTAATTTTGTTGGTTTAATTATTAGCGATATGTCTAATCCTTTTAATGCGGGTGTAGCAAACGCAATTCAAGAATCGTTGTTCAAAAGGAACTACAATTTAATGGTGTTTAGCAGCGATGAAAATGAGAAAAAAGAAAATTTATTAGTTGATAGCATGATTAAACGAAAAAGTGCGGATGGATTGATTATTGCCTCAACACACAAAAGTTCAGAATTTTATGATCAGGAAAAATTTTCGGATATGCCAGTTGTTTTTATTGACCGGGTCTTGCCTTTACGTAAAGCCAATTACGTGGTTATTGATAATTATGCTGGTTCAGTTGAAATAGTAAACTGCTTGACAAAAATTGGTTGTGAGAAGATTGCTTGTTTTGTATCAACTCCTTTGCATATAAGCACAACTGAGGACAGGTTATACGGATACCGTAATGCGGTTTATAAGAATGGTTTGAAAAGAAGAGAACACTTTATTAAGACAATAGATTCTAATCGGATAGAAGATGACGTTGAAAAAAGCTTAAGGGAATTAAAGGAAGCAAAAGAACTGGTTGATGCCTTTTTTTTATTAAATAGCAAAGTGTGTCTTGCTTTGCTTAAAGTTTTGAAAAAAGCCGAGTTTTCAATGTTTGCGAAGGCTCAATTAGCTTGCTTTGAAGATATGGAGATGTTTAACATGATAGACAAAAAGATAATTTCTATATCTCAGCCCATAGAGGAAATTGGGAAAAATGCTGCTGAAATAGTACTTGAATTAATTTCAGGCAAAAAGTACAATAAAAGCAGTATGGTATTACCAACTACGCTGATTGAGCGCTGAGGGGCTCAAATAATTCTACCTCCACCAGAGGGTTAAACAAATAAATAGCGCCATTTTTTATTTCAAGACACTTAAAACGTTTCCTTATTTTTTCGCCTTTTTTAAAAACTCTTGTTCCGTTATATAAAAACATGGCATTTTGTGGCAAGTGCTCAAGAAAAATGGTATGCGTGTTTTCGTCGTATAATTTAAGAGTGCGTAATAACTGAGTATCACTGCAACTGGAAGCCGCTGGGTTTTGAATATATTTTCGCAAGGCTGAAAAAATTTCTAACGGAAAAATATCTGTATTTAAAAAAGGCTTCATCAAGTTTTGAAAACTTTGTTTCCATTCTTTACCATGAGGATTTACAGTGTTTTTATAGGTGTTATATGTAACTAAATGTGCAACCTCATGAACAAGAGTAATTAAAAAGGCAAACTTATTCAGATTGTGATTAACGGTAATTAAATGGTTTAACCCGTTTCTGGGCGAGGTGTAATCCCCTAAGCGCGTACTTCTTTCCTTTTTTATTTTGAGTTTAAAGTCATATTCTATAATCCATTGCGCAACTATAGATACGCTCGCCTCAGGGATATATTTTTTAAGAATTTCAGAATTCTTTAAGTATTGCTCGAACCTTAAATCCATGCCTAAAAATAATTATCTTTATCCGAATTGTACATTCAAAAGATTAACTTTACAAACACTTTTTGGTTGATGGATTCTAAAAAAGCAATTACGCACATTGTAAATTGGCTGAGTGATTACTCGGATAAATCGACGACAGACGGTTTTGTGATTGGTATTTCAGGAGGAATTGATAGTGCGCTGACCTCTACATTGTGTGCTTTAACAGGCAAAAAAGTTATTGTTCTGAGTATGCCTATTCGTCAATTCAAAACGGAAAGAGATAGAAGCGCCGAGCACATAAAATGGCTAAAGGAAAAATTTTCCAATGTGAGTTCTGACGAAGTTGAATTAACAGACGTACTCAAGTCATTTGAAAAAAGTCTGCCAAATCAAATTCAGGATTTTCTTACTATGGCAAACACCAGAGCGAGAGTAAGAATGACAACACTTTATTCTTATGCGGGTCATTATAAAATGTTGGTGGCAGGCACAGGAAATAAGGTTGAGGATTTTGGTGTGGGTTTCTACACGAAGTATGGTGACGGCGGTGTAGACCTAAGTCCTATTGCTGACTTATACAAATCCGAAGTATACGCTTTAGCGATGGAACTAGGAGTAGTCTCATCGATATTAAATGCGCCGCCAACGGACGGTCTGTTTGCTGATGGTAGAACCGATGAAGACCAAATTGGCGCTTCTTATGATGAACTGGAATGGGCGATGGAGTATCTTGAAAAAAAGGAAAACTACTCACTGAACGATAGACAGAAAAAAATAATGAAAATTTACACGGATAGAAATAAATCTAACCGACACAAGATGGATCCAATTCCAGTTTGTTACATTCCTGATGCCATAAAAAATAAATAATAATATGTTTGGAAAATTGGGCGACATGATGGGTAAGCTTCAAGAAATGAAGCAAAAAGCCGACGAAATAAAGAATAGACT
>CALMND010000526.1 GCA_937868565.1 uncultured Bacteroidota bacterium
TTGTTTTACTACCTATTGCTTACAAAACATATATGAGTGGTGCAAGAATGAGAGTTTTGAAACCCGAAACTGATGCTCTTACTGCAAAGTTTGAAAAAAATGCTGATCCAATGAAGAAGCAACAGGAGCAAATGGCGCTTTATCGGAAGGCTGGAGTGAATCCTCTTTCCGGCTGTTTACCATTGCTTCTGCAATTCCCGATTTTAATTGCACTTTTTAATTTTGTTCCAGCGGCTATTGAGTTAAGACAACAGGGCTTTTTATGGGCGGATGACCTGAGTACCTACGACAGCATTTGGACATTTGGTGAAGTGCCATTTGTAGCTTGGGCCTATGGTGACCATGTGAGTTTATTTGCCTTACTCATGTTTGTCAGTACAATCATTTATACTTATATGAACAGTAGCATGATGCCGCAACAAGGAAGCACACAAATGCCGGGTATGAAATTTATGATGTATTTTATGCCAGTGATTTTCCTTGCAGTGATGAATAAATACGCCGCTGGTCTTAGTTGGTACTATTTTTTGGCTAATATGTTTACTTTCCTCCAAAACTGGATTATTAAGAAAATTGTCAGTGATGACAAGATTCGCGCTCAATTAGAGGCAAATATGAAAAAACCCGCTAAAGTTTCAGGTTTCCAAAAGCGGCTTGAAGAAATGGCCAAACAAAGACAACAATTACCTGCTAAGAAGAAGAAGTAGGGCTTTGTTGCTAAATGTTAAAATTTTGGATGCAATAACTTAATTTGCTTAATTTGCTGTGTGCTTGTCAAAAATAAATATACGCGTGTTTTCATCCCCTGCTTACTTGTATTGCTTGCAGTTTGGGTTGCAATTCCAAAAGTATACTTACACGAACTTTTAGGACATGATCATCAAGGCATTATAATTACCAATGAAACAAAAGTAAAATCTCAGTCAACGGATGATGATTGCAATTTTGAGAAATACAATAAACCCGTTTACTTCAATATTTTTAAGTTTATCTTCAGTTTTATCCCTGTTAAAGGTCAAAGTGATGATAAAGTTTCCGGTCAGTCAGACAAGCTCTCTGCTGTATCTTATGCGATTTCTTTGTTGCGAGCTCCTCCTTTAGCGCAATAACTACAAACCTAAATTTTCATTTTCATTATTAAATTATTTAACCATGTTTTGCATGGAAGTATATGATGTTTAAAAAACACGTAATTGTATATCTGCTTATTTTTATTTGCTCTATAGCCAAGGCGCAAACATGTTCTCTTACACTTAAGGGAACTATTCGTGATGTGGACAATGGCGAGCATTTGGGTTTTGCGCTGGTAAAATTACTTTCACCAGAAAAAATTTCGCAAAGCAACAGCTCAGGTGAGTTTAGTTTTGATGGATTGTGCAAAGGAGAATATAAATTATTGATTAAGCACGTAGGTTGCCGCGATACGCTATTTGTAGTAAAATTAAATAAATCTGTTAACTATTCATTTAAACTACCACACGCATATAATACCCTGAATGACGTAGAGATAAGCACCAAACATGAAGACGCAAAGCCCACGCAATCAGAACAAAGTATGGATGCCAAGGCACTTGACAAAATCCGTGGGCAAAGTCTTGGAGATCAACTCAAACAAATGAATGGTGTAACAACTTTTAATACAGGTTCAACCATATCAAAACCTATGATTAATGGGATGCAAGGTTACAGAGTACTTATACTCAATAATGGAATCAGGCAAGAGGGTCAGCAATGGGGTAACGAGCATGCGCCTGAAATAGATCCCTTTATTGCGCAAAGATTGAGCGTATTACGTGGTGCTTCAGCAGTAAGGTACGGGAGCGATGCTATAGGTGGAGTGGTAATTGTTGAACCAAACGAATTGCCAGATACAGTAAGTGTTACCGGCGAATTAAATACCATTGGCATAACAAATGGGCGCGGAGGAGTTGCTTCGCTGCAATTAGAAGGTTGTTTAAAAAAAATTAAAAAACTTTCTTGGCGCATTCAAGGCACTGCTAAAAAAACCGGTACCATTAAAACGCCTGAATATTACTTAAAAAATACCGGTACAGAAGAGAAAAATTTTTCAGTTGCTTTGGGTTATCACGGTAAAAAATTTGGCCTTTCAGTATTTTACTCTCAATTTAATTCAAGCGTGGGAATTTTTAGTGGCGCGCACATTGGTAATTTAACCGATTTGTACGCAGCCTTTAACAGTTCTAAACCACAGGATAGTGCGACGACATTCTCATACGAAATCGCCCGCCCTAATCAGTCTATTACCCATGAGCTGTTAAAACTTAGTGCCGATTTACATACAGGGCTGCGATCAAGAATATATTTTAACTATGCCTGGCAATATGATAAACGGCAAGAGTATGATAAACATTTACCACGAAATATTGATTTGGCTGCATTAAAACTTCCCGAACTCGATTATCGAATTAACTCACAAAACGCAGAGTTGGTATGGGAACACAACTACATTAAATCGTTTAGAGGCAAATTTGGAACTCAAGCTATGTATCAGGAAAATGTGTATTTAGGGCGATTTTTTATACCTAATTACGCCAACAAAACAATTGGCTTATTTGCCATTGAACGTTTGGTAAGACCAAAATATGAAATAGAAACCGGCTTACGAGGAGATTACAAAAATCTGAATTCTTATTATTATGTTGGTACTAATTTGCAATCGCCCGAACTAACCTTTAAAAATATGAGTTTTAATTTGGGCGCTATTTATAAACCGAGCTTACACGCCAAATTTAATTTAAATTTAGCAAATGGTTGGCGAGCACCCGCTGTTAATGAATTATACAGCAATGGACTTCATCACGGTGTAGGTGCCATAGAGAGAGGAGATCCGAATCTTAAAACCGAATACTGTACTAACGTTATTGCAACTGCCATCATCGGCTATAAAAACTTTCGTGCTGAGGGCACTGCTTATTACTATCACTTCACCAATTTTATATATTATTTGCCCGGAGAGCGACCTGAATTAACCATTAGAGGGGCTTTTCCGGTGTTTAATTACAAGCAAAACAACGCTGCAATTTCGGGCGGTGATATTCTTGTGAACTATTCCATTACCCCGCAAATATCAATCAAACAACGCGGTATGTGGGTGCGTGGCACTAATCGCGATTTAAATCAACCCTTAATATACATGCCTGCCGACAGGTATGAAACAGCCCTAATTTTTACGCTTAAAAACAAAGTTAAGTTAAAAGACACCTATATTGAACCAACTTGGATGTATGTGAACCGACAATATAGAGTACCAGTTGGTACCGATTTTGTGGCTCCTCCGGCAGCTTATCACCTGTTTGGTTTAAATGCGGGCACTACGTTTAAAATTAAAAAACAATCGTTTATTATTACACTCTCAGTAAACAATGCCGCAAATACAATTTACCGCGACTACCTTGACCGGTTCAGATATTTTAACGATTCACCAGGTACCAATGTTACCCTTCGATTAAGGTTGCCCATAGTAATTTACCATAAACCAACCGCTACCTAAAAAATAAAAAAAATGAAAAACATGAAACCAATGCCAATTCTATTGCTGATGATAATAATTATTATGGCGGCTTGTAATAAAAATAAAAGGCAGGTTGATTTACCTGAGCCAATACTTAATCAAGCCGAATTAATAACCACTTTGATTATAACACTATCAGATAGTGCTGCGCCGGCCAATAAAGTAGTGGCCTCATTTAGAGATACTGATGGAAGTGGGGGGCAACCACCGGTTATAACTGATACATTAAAACTCATACAAAATAAAACCTATTACGCTTCAATTATCCTGCTCGATGAAACTAAGGTACCTATAGACACCATATCAAATGAGGTTTTAAAAGAAGCCGTTGATCACCAGTTTTTTTTCACCCAACAAAATGTTGCTATCGAAACTACGTATCGAGATAAAGACGTCAACAATCTACCGCTTGGCCTATCAACACAATGGAAAACCAAAGCGCCAAGCGTCGGGACTTCTAAAATAGTATTAAGACATCAGGTAGGTACAAAAAATGGCACCCAAGCCCCTGGAGAAACTGACGTGGAAGTAACTTTTAAAACTAAAATTATCAATTAAAACTAAAGTTTATGACTAAAGCAAAAATTGTACAAGCTATT